>CAYNDC010000142.1:0-3543 GCA_964396085.1 uncultured Clostridium sp.
GCGCTACCGCAGCAATTGCATCAACTGGGGCATTTTGCCCTTCACGCTCGAAGCCGGCGCGAAGTTCGACTATGAAGAGGGCGACATGGTGTTTGTTCCCGGCGTGCGCGAGGCTATCGCCGGCGGCACGGAGAAAATGCCCGCCAAGGTCATCCGCAAAACCGGAGCGGTGGAGGAGATCACGCTCTTCGTCAAAGGTCTTACTGCCGATGAAAAGCAGATTCTGCTCGACGGCTGCCTGATGAACTATTACGCGGAGCTGAACAGAAAAAGCAAGTAAGATTCCATCAAAGGTTGCGTTCAGGAGCGTCCGGCTCAGTTCGCGCCACAGGCCGCAGGGCCCCCTTTACAAGCAAGCGATAAAAATCCGGCCGCGCGTGATGCGCTGCCGGATTTGCACGCAAGTTCCGTTGCTTCCCCCTATGGCATCGGAACCGCCTTAGGAAACGCCAAGCATGATCAAAAGAGTTTCATCCTGCGAATACATAATGGAAATGGTGAGCCCGTCGTCATTCTGAGCGGTATAGGAGAAATCGCCTCCCGAGCTCGTTTCATACGAATCGATGTTATACTCGCTTTTGATGGTCTCGGTATAATCGGCGGCATCCTTGGCCTTGACGGACTCGATGGTGACGTAGGTGTAATCCGTGCTCTCCATCACATAGGTAATTGTGCCTTTCTTAAACTCGGGAATGTTTTGAGCGAAATCGGAGTCCGGCCACTCCGTGCCGCCGATGGTCGTGGTGGTGCCGTCCTCCCCCTGAATGGTAACGGACTCGTCGTCGATGTCAACGTCTCCCCCGCCTGCATTCCCGATCATTTCTTCCAGAATCTTTTCGCTGAGCTTTTGCCTGGCGCGGCATCCGGCAAAAACAACCAGCATGCAAAGGACAAGGAGAATGGCCAAAACCTTTTTCATAAATAACAGCTCCTTTTTCATTTAAGATTGTCTGTGTTCATTCCCCACGCGCACCAGCGTTTGCATCGAAACCGGTGCCCGCAAGGTAGTGGTAGTTGATGATGAGTTCCGCTCGCGTACTGACCCCGAGCTTGCGGTAAACCCCGTTTGCATGGGTGTTCGCGGTAGAGTATTGCACATTGAGTTGTTGCGCGGACTCGCGAAGCGTATATCCCTCCACAAGCAACAGGCACAACTCCTTCTCGCGCGGCGTGAGCGTTTCCACGCGTGCCGCCTTGTCCATCGGCGCAATGCCAGGCCTGCCGCCTGCGCCGGGCGCTTCTCCGGGCGCGTCCTCCCGCGCTGCCTCGCGCGCGGCCGGAGCGGTCTTTTTCTTAAACCAGCCAAAACGCGCCATATTCAACTCCTCCCTGCCGATGCCCGGCGCCCCCGTGCGGCGGGGATGCCTGCGGCTCTTTTCCCTTATTTTGGCTGCCATTAGTACGCTTGGCAATTCATTAGTTCATATGAGCGCGCAAAAAGAGCCCTCATTAGTTTTAATGAGGGCGTTGGGCGGCGATTCAGCGGCCTAATGAAGCTTTTCCGTATACTCCTTAAAGACCTGCATCAGCTCAACCCGGCTATTGATGCCCACCTTGCGGTAAATGCTCGTGCAATAGGTGTTGACCGTTGGATAGGCGATGGACAGCGCGCCGGAGATCTGGCGCAGCGTAAAGCCCTGCAAAAGCATCTTGCAAACTTCCGTTTCACGGCGGCTCAAGCCATATTTCCGAAAGAGGTAGAGCTGCTCGTTATCCACCTCGGAGTGTTGCGCATCCTGCGCCCAGTCTCTTTCATAAGTGCTTTGCGCCACAATGGGCGAGGTGATAATTAAAAGAATCAACACAGCGGCGGAGATCAGCGAGGCCGCGATAGAAACGCCGGCGTTGTTCGCCGTGCTGATGAGGTTGCCCACCACTACCCCCGACACGCCGCCGCACACGCCCACCAGGAGGATAGACAGGCGGACATATCGGATGCTGTCGTATTTTTTGCCTATGACGCCGATGATGTAATACATATTGATCATGCCCATGGTGCCCCCCGCGCCCACGAGCAGCGCAAAAGCTACGGCGAACCCGCTGGAATAACCCGTGAACGCGTTGCAGAACAACCCCATCGCCACGAACGCAAACGTCAGGTTCGCCTGAAAAAGATAAGCCCGCTTTGTGACGAGGTACAGCCCGGCAAACAACACGCAACCCACGAGCCCGCCAAGGAAATACCAGGGCATGAGGGGCACACCCGCACCCGCCTCGGCGACGTTGAGAATCCCCTTGCTCACCCCCTTACACAGGATGGCGATCAGGCAGTTGAATAAAACCGTGAGGTAGATGCGCCGCGGCAAAACAGGCGCAGCGGGCTTGCTTTGCGCCGCGTCCGGCAGAATATCCCGCCGGCGGAAGAACCACGTCGCCCCGAAGGACAGGATGAGGAGCGACAGGGACAGCGCAAGCTCCAGCTTAACATAGGTGCTGCGCCAGAGCAGCAGTGAGAGGATTTGGGTCAGCGCGTTGGTCCCCACGACGGCATAGAGCTTCTCCGTGTTGTTGAGAGCGAACACATAGGGAATCAAAATGCAGATGTTGAGGGAGCCGATTGCAACGGAGCTGAGAATGGCCAAGGGAATGCTGAAACTGTCATTTTCAAAAAGGAAGAAAGCAAAAATGCCCGCGATCACCAATGCCGCCGATGCGCGCGAGAGCCAAACGACCCACTCCTTGCGCACGATGAACACGAACACCGCGGAGGAGATGAGGTTGGCCGCGTGCATGAGACTGCGCGTTTGGTCCGTGAGCGCAACCTCGCCGTGCGAGGTTGTCGTCCACCATGTAGCAAAAGCGATCACCCAGGCGTAATAGGCTACCCAGATGATAAAATACGGCAAATTCCGCTTGCGGAAAAAGCGTAAATCTAAAACGTTGTCGGCCGTTTTCTCCATTTTTGCTTTTTCGCAAATCATCCGCTTCCCTCTCGAAACTGATTTGGGTTCGTGTGATGCAATGATGTTGTTTTTCAGTTTATCATGCGCGCGGAAAAAAGAAAAGGGAGCGGTTTCCCTTCCGCCCCCCTTGATTGGTTGACCGGTTTCTTCGGGTCTGACGCGCTTTGCGGGCGTTTGGAGGCGAAGCCTCCATCATCCCCCGCAGCACGACCCATCAGATAAACAAATTGACGTTGGATTCCTCCGCATCGCCCAGGTATGCGCCGACGCCGCCAAGCTCCACGCCCTCAATGAGCTCTTCCTCTTTGATGCCCATGACGTCCATGCTCATCGTGCAGGCGACGATTTTCACGCCCGCGGCCATGGCCTTGCGGATGAGTTCCTCGAGCGAATCGACGTTCTTGTCGTGCATGATCTTTTTCATCATGGCCGTGCCCATGCCGCCCATGTTCATGCGTGAGAGCGTGAGTTTTCGGCTGCCGCGCGGCAGCATAACGCCGAACATGGCTTCCATCATCGTCTTTTTGACCGGCTGCTTCTCCTGCTTGCGCAGCGCCGTCAATCCCCAGAAGGTGAAGAACATGGTGACAGGGCGGCCCATCGCCGCAGCGCCGTTGGCGATGATGAAGCTCGCGAGAAC
>CAYNDC010000142.1:3588-4381 GCA_964396085.1 uncultured Clostridium sp.
GGTCAAGGTCGCCGGAGAAAACAATGATGGTTTTGCCCTCGGGCGTCTCCCGCACCGCGTTTGCCATTGGGGCATCCGCACCTTTCCGAACCGTGGCTACATAGTCGTTCCCCCGGCGCACATTGGTGAGCAACGTGTTGCCCGTACGCCTGCACCATGCGCCGATGTCGCGCGCAAAGCCGGGATCGGAGGCGGAAACCTCCATCACCGCGCCCTCTTTCATATCGCGCATCGTTTCAAACACTTTCATGATGGGCCCGGGGCACTGCATGCCGCTGCAATCGATGCGCATGCTGGCCGTGGGCATGGAGTTCGCATCCACCTCCACATGCCCGCTATCCGCCACGGTGGCGTTCGTTGAAGGATTCATGCTTGCCTCCTCATAATGTGTGGATTGGTAAAAGCGCGTGCCGCAGGGATAGACCTTCACCCGGGAAAATCCGTTGTTCATGAGCGTGCGCGCGGCGTTGTAGCTGCGAACGCCCACCGCGCAAAAGACGATGATCTCGCGCTCGCGCTCGATTTCACCGAGCCGCCCGTGCACTTGCCCCAGGGGGATGTGCAGGGCGTTTGGAAGCGGGAAGGCCATCACCTCCGCGTCCTCGCGCACGTCGAGCAAAACGGCGTTCGGGTTCTTTTCGATTTCATCCCATGCGGCGAAGCGTATGCGGCCCGCAAGGACGTTGCCCGCCACGAAGCCCGCCATGTTGACGGGGTCTTTGGCGGAGGAATAGGGCGGCGCGTAGGCGAGCTCGAGCTTGGCCAAATCCTCGACGCCGCCGTGGAGGCGCAT
>CAYNDC010000143.1:0-4372 GCA_964396085.1 uncultured Clostridium sp.
TCATGACCTCAAACGTGGGCGCGCAGCGTCCCGGCCGGGGCGCGGTGGTCGGCTTCGGCGCGGATTTTGCGCGCGCAGAGCGCATGCGCGAGGATATGCTCTCGGCGCTTAAAAAGGCGTTTAGCCCCGAGTTCATCAACCGCGTGGACGAGATCATATTCTTCAACCAGTTAAGCCCTGAGCAGGCGCGCGCCATCGCCCACTTGATGCTGGAACGGGTTAAAGCCCGCATCGCTATGCGTGGCATTTCCCTCGAGGTGACACCGGAGGTCGAAGATTTGCTCTCGCGCGACGGGTTCGACCCGCTCTATGGGGCGCGACCGCTTCGCCGCCTCATCCAGCACCGCGTGGAGGACAGAATGAGCGAAGAGCTGCTCGCGGGACGCATACTCTTTGGTGAGCGCGTATTGCTTGAAGTAGCGGGTAATGAACTGCGTTTCTCAAAACAATGAAAAAATGTTAACAATATGTTTATGCCCCCTTCATTGCAAAAGGGGGCTTTGCTTATTACAATAAACAGTAATCCTGTCGAATGGAGCCATTCGCCTCAATGAAACGCGCGCTTCGCATGATGCTCTGTCTTCTCCTCGCTGTACTGATGTGCGCGGGATCCGTTGCCAATGCCGACAACAACGTTGCCGGCACCGGTGAGGACTCGGGCGCAGACGATCTCGTTTCCCCGCGCGCGAACCATTCTTATTGGGGTCCCCTCTCCCGCTTCTTCCGCCTGTTCGATATGCCCGCTACCCTTCGGGTGCTGCTGGAGGCGGACAACGCGGAGCCAGCCCTCTTGCCGCAGACGACAGCCGCTCCAGCCTCCCCGCAGGAGGCTACGCAGATGCCTCCCGCGCCCACGCAGGAAGATCTCGCCCACGCGGCGGAGATTCTTGCGGGTGTGGTGATCGGCCTTGATCCCGGTCATCAGAGCGAGGCGGACTTTGGTCTTGAGGCCATCGCCCCCGATTCCGAACTTAAAAAAATCCGCCAGAGCGAGGGCTGTTACGGCGTGCGCACCCGCGTGCCGGAAGCCCGCATCAATCTGCTCGTCGCCCAAAAGGTACAAGCCTTGCTTGAAAGTTGCGGCGCGACGGTCGTCATGTCACGCACGAGCGGCGCGGTTTCGCTTTCCAACATCGAGCGCGCGCTGATGATGAATCAAAGCGGTGCAGCGCTGTGGTTGCGCATCCATTGCAACTCCTGTGCAGACGCTCAGGTGAGCGGCTCGTGCATGCTCATCCCTTCGAGCAACCTCACGCCCGCCATTTATGAGCAAAGCCTAGCCCTTGGCCAGTGCATCGGGGAAGCTTTCGGCACCGCGGCGGGCGGATTCTCCGTGCCATTGGTCGCCCTTGAAAACCAAGCGGGCTTTAACTGGTCGACGATCCCCGTCGCCGCCATCGAAATGGGTTACCTGAGCAACGCCTCCGACGACGCGCAGCTCAACAGCGACGCCTACCTCACGAGTTGCGCCATAGGCATTTTCAATGGCATCGTTGATTATGTCTCGCGCGCGGCATTTGCCAATCCCGATCCTGCGCAGCTTGGCGAGCTTTCGATGCAGGCGGATGCGCAACCTCCCCTCGACACCGTACCGGATCTCAACGGTAACGGACATTGAGCGTTCATTCGATGATTTTTAATGGTTATTTCCGCGGCAAGCGCGTGCTTTCAGCCGTTTTGCTGCTCTTCTTTGCCTTGAGCGTTTGTGTTGTGCCGGCCGGCACCGGCATGGCGCAGGCCAGCTCGCCCGCCGCCCCTTCCCCCGCCACTGGCGCGGGAGAAACGCCCTTTTCCATCAACCCGCTCTCCGATTTTTACCGCCTTTGGCGCGAACAAAGCCAGCCGCGCGCGCTGGAGATGACCGCCGCTCTCGCCTTGGCCGATACGGCCGAAGCCCTGCGCCTTTCGCTGAAACTGAGCGAACATCTCATCGCGCTCTCGGAAATCGGCGTGTCGGTCTGCCGTCTCTTTGGCGACGAGGCGTCCGGCTATTCGGGTATTGTGGAAGGCGCGGCCGCCGGCGAGGGCACCTTGGGCGCGCCGGATGCAGGCGTTTATCCTTTCACCTTCACCTATCAAGACGGCAGGCGCCTTGAAGGCAGCTACCGGGCCAATGAGCGCGTGCAATTTTCCTTCGGGGAGTATGCGCTCGAAGGCGCTTCCGGCGGCTCCTCCACCCCGCCGCCTTTTAGCACTTCCTTCGTATTCGTTGCACAAGATTCCCATGAAATAGAAAAAACCGAGCAGGGATGGACCTCCTCGGTTGAGAGAGATAACGTTGATTCCTCATTCGCCTTCACGGCAAACGAGCTTGTTTTCATTTACGGCAACACACAGGCGCGCCTGATCGGCGGCGTGCTGGAACTCGGCCCCGCTCCTACAGCAGCGCCAACAACGCCAGCACAATAACGCCCGGTACGCCGAACACGCCCGCCACGAGCGCGGAGAGGAACGTGATGGGCAGCACCAACCCGAACAGACTTCCCACAAGGTTGAACAGGATTAAAATCAGCGCGCCCAAGAGAGAGTTGACGACGAGCTTCCAGATGATTTTGAGCGATAGTTTTAACAGCTTGCAGAACAACCATAGCACCAGAATGCCGATGCCAAACGCTGCGATCCCCGTCAAAACCCCGATAAAACCCATGCTCCTGCCCTCCAAAAAATGATCTAATCCAATTTATTTGCGTTTGCTGCGTTTGAGAAGGAAAACGTATTTTCTTCTCGCCGCTTCCATGTCATAGATCGCGAACTCCATGAGGTCAGGATCGTTGACGTTTTGATAAAACTCCATCGCCGCCTTCCAGCGAGCGAGGGCTGCAGCGACGTCCGCGTTCTCCTCACGCGCCGCCGCGGTTCGTAAAAATGCCATAGCTTGCCTCCTGTGCCATATTCGGTCATTGAGACAAGTATGCGCATTTACCCTGCGTTCTATAACCTGCGCGGCGCGATGCCCGCCTTATTCAAAAGCTTCACCAGCCCATACACCAACAGGCTGTACACCGGGATCATTACCGCCTGGTTAATCATGCGCGGGATGAACGTCTCCCACGGAAGCGCGTAGAGCCAAATGAGCAAAAGCGAGTTGAGCACGACGCTCGCGATCGTTTGCCCCGTTGCCACCGCGGCGAGCACGCGCAGGAACTTCGGCTCCTGCCCCCTCGCGAAGAACAAGCCGGGGATGAGCCCGAAGAGCGCCCCGATTACCGTAAAGAACGGCACATACGCGCCTTTGGGGGCGATCATCGCTTGGAGAAAATCCGTAAGGGCTCCCACCATCGCTCCGTACGCGGGTCCAAAGAGCACGCCCGCGAGCAGAACCGGCAGCACGCCAAATCCGATTTTAAGCGAGTAGACGCCAAGCGGCATCGCAGGAATGCTCAAAAAGCCGCCCAACACAACGCCCAGTGCCGTGAGCAGCGCGCAAAGGACAAGCCTTCGCGTTTGATCCCTCGTCCAGGAGCGCTCCGCGTTTTCCTGCGTGAGGCGCTGCAGCAGCCCCAGAATAATCACCCAAGGCAAAAACAGGCCGGCCATGACGATGTAGTCCGTCGTTTCGGCCCCCTTTTCCCAAGCGAAGTGGAAATAGGCGTACAGCGCCGAGGGAAGCGCCATGCACAGGACAACAGCTAGTGTCTTCGTGATTTTTTTCTTCATAAAAAACAAGCCTCCTTTACGCGGCCGATTTGCCGCATAGAGGAAGCTCCCGTCCTGTATGCAGCAGCGGGATTCGAGCGCTGAACCGCAAACCCTTCCGGTTATTCGTCCGCCGGACAACTCCCCGTTCCGGCGGCACTGCGCCCCGCTCTCGCGGGATCGCGCACAGCGCTCTACTCTGCGTCTTTACCTATGGAATCATACACCAACCTGCGAGATCTGTCCAGATGCAAGCCGTTCTTGCCTGCTTTGTTCTCACCCAATCTCAAGCGCATAGGTCGCGCGCACGACCTCGCCCAACGTCTCCCCGTCCACATAGCACACGTAGATCAGGTTGCCTGAGGCGGATATGCCGATGTTGGTCGTCGTTAAATCGGCGACGACGGCACTCGTTCCGCTTTGCATATCGTATACCCAAAGCCGGTAAGGGTAGGGGTCCTTGACAACACCGCCGGTGCTGCCTTCCCCGCCATCCTCGCCCGTATCTCCCGAGAGCATGTTTTCAAAATAGAACAGTTTCTTTGCGTCTGCCGACCATTTGAATGCGTACACGCGGAAGGCCGCCTCAATGTTCACAACCTCCCCCGTTTGCAGGTCCGCCACCGCAAAGACCGGCTCCACCGCAGTCGCCTCAGCATCGCTCCCGTTGTTGGTGTAGGCAAGATAGCGCTTGTTCTGCGAGAAGGCGAACGCGTCCGCAGCGAGATAAAGCCGC
>CAYNDC010000144.1:0-4339 GCA_964396085.1 uncultured Clostridium sp.
AGGCAGGACGGCAATGTGATGGATTTCGATTTCTTGCAGTCACGTCTGCTTGCGGCACACGCGGACGTGGTTTTTAACGCTGTAGGTTTTACGGCTGTTGACGCTGCCGAAGATGACCCCGACGCGGCTTGTGAGGCAAACCGCACCCTGCCCGCAAGGATGTTGCCCGCCACGAAGCCCGCCATATTGACGGGATCCTTTGCGGAGGAGTAGGGCGGCGCGTAGGCCAGCTCGAGCTTGGCTAAATCCTCAACGCCCCCGCGAAGCCGCATCGTTACGGCAATGGTGTCGATGCGCTTGTCCACCCCATCCCGACCGACGATCTGCGCGCCGAAAATTTTCTTCCCGTCCATGCTAAAGAGCAGCTTGAGCGTGAGCGGCGTTGCGCCGGGGTAATAGCCCGCGTGGGAATTCTGGGTGATGGTGACGCTCTCATAATCCTGTCCTTTGACAAGGCCGCGGCGGAGAAGCGTTTTCTCGTTTGCGCCCGTTGAGGCCGCCGTGAGATCGAACACCTTCGCCACGGAGGTGCCCTGTGTGCCCTCGTAGCGTTCGCTTGCGCCCGCAATGTTGTTGGCGACGATGCGCCCCTGTTTGTTGGCGGGTCCGGCAAGAGGCACCATGGTGCGATCTCCAAAGACGAAATCCTCCACCTCGATCACATCGCCTACGGCGTAGATGTCAGGGTCGGATGTCTTTAACGTATCATCCACGACGATGCCGCCGCGTGCGTTCATTGTAAGCCCCGCGGCACGCGCGATTTCCCCGTTTGGCCGCACGCCGATGGCAAGGATGACCAGCTCTGCGGAGACGGTCTTGCCCGATTTGAGCGTGATGTCGACCTTCTCGCCATCGTCCGCGAAGGCGGCGACACCATCCGCCAAATGCAGCGCGACGCCGTTTTGCGCGATGTTTTCATGCAAAAGCTGCGCCATATCAAAGTCGATCGGAGCCATGACCTGGTCAAGCATCTCGATGATGGCGACCTCCAGCCCGGCGTGACGCAGGTTTTCCGCCATTTCGAGCCCGATGAAGCCGCCGCCAACGACCGCGGCGCGCTTTACGCCGCCCGAGCGGACAAGAGCGCGAATCTCATCGGTATCCGGCACCGTCCAAAGCGTGCGGATGCGGGGCGAGTCGATGCCCGGAATCGGCGGGCGCAACGGTGAGGAGCCGGTGGATATGACGAGCGTATCGTAGCTCTCCTCATACGTTTCACCGGTTTCGAGCCGCTTGACGCTCACGCTCCTCTTCTCGCGGTCGATCGACAGTACCTCGTTTTTTACGCGCACGTCGATGTTGTATTTTGCGTGCATGGCCGCAGGGGTTTGCAATAGCAGCGCCTCGCGCGACTTGATGACATCCCCCACGTGATAAGGCAGCCCGCAGTTCGCATAGGATATATACTCCCCGCGCTCGAGCATAACGATCTGAGCGCTCCCGTCGAGCCGCCTCAGGCGCGCTGCCGCGCTCGCGCCGCCCGCGACGCCACCGATAATGACAACTTTACGCATAGATGATTCCTCCTCTTGCCTTCTCGCCTGAAAGCGATCGTTTCAAATAATAAGCCGCGCGCAGTTCACGCTTGAGATCGTTATGTTTTTCACACTCATGTACGCATGAAAAGCAACTGCCTGTTTGACCTAAATACAGCATACGCCCGGCGGCACATTCATTCCGTGATATTATCACGCGAAAAAGATCTAAACAGCGATTAACCTGGGCATCGAAGAATCGTAAAAATCACGCCGCGCAAAAGCTGTCCTCTTATGCGCTTTCGCAGTCCCTCCGGGGTTTGGGGAGCTCCGTTCCCGAAAGCGGCAGACGAAAGGAATTGCCAAAAAACGGCGCAAGAAGTACGCCAAAACAAGTACGCGGTATCACAAAGGCCGGGGGGCGCATATGTCCACCCGGCCCGTGCCATTCAACTAAGCGCTTATTCGAGAGCGAACTCGTCTTTCCCCGCGCCACAGAGCGGGCAAACCCAATCCTCAGGCAGATCTTCCCATTTGGTGCCCGGCGCAATGCCTTCCTCGGGCATACCCTCGGCTTCGTCGTAAACAAAACCGCAAACGGAGCAAACGTACTTTTTCATGCATGAACCTCCTCATATGTTTTTAATATTGTAAGCGACTTGGAATATTATATCAGTGATAAACGCACAAGTCAAAGGAGGCTTGCGCGCCTGCCGAAATCACCGCTCCTTTGCCCATCGAGGGCGGTGGCAGCGCAACCCCGTATCCGCCTGTGGAAGAATGAAATCGTTTTGCGTCGCTCTCCCACGCGCATATCAAGCGCGGGCGCAGGCGTAAGGCGCTTTTGCTGATTTGGGCGCAGCGTGGTATACTGCAAAGGACTTCACAACGCCGAAGGGGAAAAGTTTATGGGGCTTTATATCCAGCAGAAGGTGTTTTCCTGGGTGGATCGGTTCACCATCAAGGATGAATATGGGACGGACCGCTATTTCGTCCAAGGCGAATTCCTCTCGTGGGGGAAACAGCTGCACCTTTCAGACGCGGCGGGCCGCGAAGTCGCCTTCATCAGGCAGAAGGTGTTCGCTTTCCTGCCGCGCTTTTTCGTCTCGGTCAACGGCGTGGAAGTCGCGGAAATCGTCAAAGAGTTCACCTTCCTGCGCCCGAGATACCGCGTTGACGGACTGGATTGGGAGATTGAGGGCGACTTCTGGGCGCACGATTATGAGATCTCGCGCAACGGGCGCATCATCGTTCGCATTCGCAAGCAATGGATGACCTGGGGCGATTGCTACGAGCTCGATATCGCAGACAGCCAAGATGAGGTGATGGCCATTGCCGTCGCGCTCGCCATCGACTGCGTGATGGACCAGGCGCAACAAGGCGCAAACAATTAGGCCCTCGTCCGGCGGGGCGCGCATTGTCCCCCCTCGCGGGCGCTGCCGCTATTGTGGCGGCGATTACGCAGATGCTGTCATTTTTTACTCCGCCCCGATCCGGTTTTACGGCATGTGCCGCCATCGGGTCACGGTGCAACCGCGCGGGTTGGCTATGCCGATTTTCCGCAGAATGCCTACATTTTTTGCCTCCGGCGGGCGGCCGCGCGCGGCTTTGAAATATGTACTCACTGCAAAAACATCTTGACATTAATAGGCAAAGTGTAGTATTACTATCTTAACGCATCTATTCCCATTTTGTTGTCAAACGCGTCAGGTTTCCTAAAAAAAATGGGCTTGCCTGAAAACGAGTCCGAAAAAAAAGGGAGGTTGTCACTTGAAGGCCAAAGTCTTGAAGCGTATCATTCCGCTTCTCTTTGTCGCGCTGTTCGTTGCCGTTCTCGCCATTTCCACCACCGGAATGGCCGCAAACGAGGGGGAAGATTCCAACATCTTCATCGGAACGGTGTGGGCACTGGTGCCACCGGCGATCGCCATTGTTCTGGCGTTCCTAACTAAAGAGGTTTACACATCCCTCTTCCTGGGCATCTTCGTGGGCGCACTGATGTACTCCAAGTTCAACGTGATGGAGACCATCGTCACCACGGTTCAGCTCATCGCCGATGAGTTGGGCGGCAACGGCGGACTCATCGTGTTCCTGGTCGAACTGGGCATCATCGTTGCGATGATGCAGGTTTCCGGCTGCACAACCGTGTTTGCCAACGCGCTTTCCAAGAGGATTAAAACCAGGACCGGCGCCCTGCTGACAACGACTGTTCTGGGTCTGCTCTTCTTCGTGGATGACTACTTCAACTGCCTCACCACCGGCAACATCATGCGTCCCGTTACCGACAAGCACAGGATCTCCCGCGCGCGCCTTGCTTACAACATCGACTGCACCGCGGCGCCGATTTGCATCATTGCTCCGATTTCGTCCTGGTCTGCGGCCGTCTCTTCCTACATTCCTGAAGAGACCGGCATCAACGGCTTCGACGCGTTTGTGCAGGCGATTCCGTTCAACTACTACGCCCTGCTGACCATCACGATGCTCTTCTTCCTGGCGCTTCTCAAGTTCGACTTTGGTCCCATCCGCAAGTATGAGCGCATGGCCATCGAAGATGGTGACATCTACGGCGGCACCGGCGACCTCTACGCGGATATTGACAAGCCCTCCGAAAACCCCAACGGCAAGGTCATCGACATGGTCCTCCCCGTTGTGGTGCTCGTCGTCGCCTGCATCGTCGGCCTGCTCTACACCGGCGGCTTCTTCGAGGGCGGCGTCACGGTCGTCGACGCGTTCGCCAACACCGACTCGTTCATGGCTCTGCCTCTGGGCGGCTTCTTTGCCCTGCTCTTCACGATTCTGCTCTACCTGCCCCGCAAGGTTATCTCCCCCAAGGAGTTCACGGGCTGCATCGAAAACGGCGTGCA
>CAYNDC010000145.1:0-427 GCA_964396085.1 uncultured Clostridium sp.
AGAATATGGCAGAGCTGAGATTATTTTGGATCAAAACAATGACCTACTGAAGGATGTCAGCCAAAAATCTATTGTTTGGATGAGCCACGGAGATTTATTAACAAAACTTCCCGAAGGCTTCGAAGTCATCGCCCATTCAAGCAATTCACCAATCTGCGCAGTTCGTAACTTAGAAAAGAATGTATTTGGCGTGCAATTCCACCCCGAAGTGCATCATAGCGTAGAAGGCAAAAAAATGCTAAACAACTTTGTTAGAAATATTTGCGGATGCAAAGATACTTGGGACGCTCATTCGTTTGTAGATACGGCTATTGAGAAAATCAAAGAACAAGTAGGCGAAAATGAAGTGATCTGCGCTCTTTCTGGTGGTGTAGATTCAACTGTTTTAGCTGTCTTACTTCATAAAGCGATTGGCGATAAACTGCAT
>CAYNDC010000145.1:437-4291 GCA_964396085.1 uncultured Clostridium sp.
TAATGCGTCTGAATGAAAGCAAGAAATTGATGGATCTATTCAATCAACATTTCCACATGTCCATAGATCTCGTTGATGGTTCAGATCTCTTCCTTAGTCGCTTACAAGGCGTAACCGACCCAGAACAAAAGCGCAAAATCATCGGCAAATCCTTCATCGACTTATTCGAAATCGAAGCAAAGCTTTTCAATAATGCAAAATGGCTTGCACAAGGCACCTTATACCCAGATGTTATTGAATCATCTTCCGTTAAGGGTCCATCTGTTGTAATAAAAACGCATCATAACGTCGGTGGATTACCTGAAAAAATGGGCTTAAAATTACTTGAGCCATTCCGCGAACTATTTAAAGATGAAGTCCGCGCAGTAGGACGCGAACTTGGTGTGCCTGATTGGTTTGTCGAAAGGCATCCATTCCCAGGTCCAGGACTTGGTATTCGAATCCTCGGAGAAATCTCTCAAGAGAAAATTGAAATCTTGCAAAAAGCTGATGCAATTTACGTCGATGAAATTCGCAAAGCAGGTCTATACAATGAAATTTGGCAATCATTTGCTGCGCTCTTGCCAGTTAAAACCGTCGGCGTAATGGGTGACGAAAGATCTTATGAGCATGTTTGTGCCGTGCGAGCCGTTACCAGCGTAGATGGAATGACTGCTGAATGGTATCCAATGCCTTATGATGTCTTGGCTACTATTAGCAACAGAATCGTCAATGAAGTGCGTGGGATTAATCGCGTAGTTTATGACATAACAGGGAAACCACCTGGAACTATTGAATGGGAATAAGAAGAATTTTTGGGGATAATATTTAATCATCATCTATTTCTTTCCCTTTTATTTAAAACAAAAGAAGCTGCTCCTTTCGGAACAGCTTCTTTTTTATATTCACTTTAGATCTTTCTATTTTTTAGAATTATCTTTTTACAATGAATTGTCTTGTAATTGACTTACCGTTTAAGTTAATCATTACGTAGTATGCGCCATTTGCGAAATCGCTTGTGTTGATTTCAATTGCTTGCACGCTGTTGATAATACCATCGAATAGGACGGTAGTTCTGCCTGCTGCATCTACGAGAGTAACTCTCATTGGGCTTGTCTGCTCTGTCTGAACTGTGAAGGAAGCGAAATTGCTAACTACTGGGTTCGGAACTATGTTGCTTACTGTAAATGTTAATCTTGTATCTTCTACATCTGATTTCACTGGAGCTGCTACCGTTACGTTAGCTTCGCTTGATGCTACGCCACAAGTATTGATAACTTCTACTTTGTAAGTGAATGTGCCTGCTGCTGTTGCTTTTGTTGTATAAGTAGCAGCTGTTGCGTTTTCAATTACTACGCCGTCGCGATACCATTTGTATGTTAAGTCATTACCGGAAGCTACTGCTGTCAATGTATAGACGCTGTCTATCTTCACTGAAAGTGCTTCGAGAGCTTTTGTAATTACTGGTTTGTCATTAACTTTTACTTCGATTACGTTTGATTTCACGATTGTACCGTTCTTGTCTAATTTTGCATTGACATAGTATTGTCCAGCTGTCATTGGAGATGCGATTAATGCTAACTCGCCTGATTTGCCTGATTTTACTAATTCGTCATTGCCATTAGCTACTAAATACCAATCATAAGAAATTGTTTCGCCTGGGTAAGTTGTTTCTGCTACTGCATTGAGTTTTACTTCGCTACCGGCACAAGTTGTTACGTCTGCTGGTTGTGTTGTAAATGCAAATGTTGAAATTGTTACCTTTACTGTGTCTGAATATACGTAATCGCCGCAAAGTCCTTTGACTCTTAGGTAATAATTAGCTGTTGCATCGGATTCTTCTACTGAGCTGATTACTAAGATTGAGGATTTTGCGCCTGCAAACTTATCATCATCTTTTAGGGCTTTTTTGCCGTTGAACCACTGGAAGTCTGCTATGTAATCTGGAGATGCGCCAATTGCGTTGGTGCGTGCTTCAAATACTGCTTTTTTGCCTAAGATTGATGTCTGTGTCTTTGGTTGGCCAATAATTGCTGTTTCGTTCATAACTTGAACTGCTGCTCCATCGGAGATTAAGCTGCCGCTCTCGCCACCAACTACGCAACCGTCGATTAGGATTAATACATTATAAACTGCTGCATCACTGAATGTTGCGGAATCTATGATAAACACTGGTTTATTATATGTTGGATTCTCTAAATCTGTGATTGCTACACCGTCTTTATACCATTGGTAAAGTGCGTTTTCGCCTTGGTTCTCTACTGTAAGCATGACGCTTTGCTTTTCGCAAACTGTCATTGGTTGTGGTTGCTTAGTGATAGCTACGTAAGGTTTGATGTTGATTTTAACTGCATTAGATGCTAATTCCTTAGTATCACAAAGTGAGCTACCGACTAATACATATCTGTAAGTTCCGCTATTAGCTGGATTAGATTTAGCAATTGAAAGTGTGCCGTCTGCATTAAGGAAGTTTCTCTTCTCTAAATCTGCTGTAACCCAAGTGTTGTTGATAAATTCTTCCCAACGTGA
The DNA here is from genome assembly GCA_964396085.1 of uncultured Clostridium sp. Lineage (GTDB taxonomy): Bacteria > Bacillota > Clostridia > Christensenellales > CAG-138 > Phil1. The sequence goes on from CAYNDC010000145.1 coordinate 2,946, forward strand.
GCCAAATACATTACCTGTTAAGACTGTTCTGTTTAACTTAACTTCTATTAAACCGCCTTCGCAAACGTCGATTTTGCCATCTCTTAACAATGGTGATTCTAGAACTACGTTGCGTAGTGGCTCTACTGCTGTTAATACTGATAGATTAGATGTTGCATGTCCGCCACTGCAATGATTTGCACCGTCGAAAATTAATGCACGGTAAGAACCTGGTCCAAATTTAGGGTCAGCTAAAATGATATCTACTTTAGATTTTGTTTCGCCTGCTAAGTTAGTCCAAGTGTTGTTAATAAGTTTTTGCCATTGGTAACCTGTGATTGTTCCTGTTGCTTTGACTTCTAATGTTGTGCGACCGTTCTCTGTGCAAAGTTCTGCTGTTGCAAATGGTTGCTCTGTGATCTTAATAACTTCTTCTGCTACCATATTGCAAAGTGCTGATTCTACAGTTTGCCCTAAGCTGCTTACTAATACAGAGTAGTTATAGCCAACGTCTGGAGTCTTAGTGTCAAGTTTTACCACGTGTTTGTTTGAGTTTACAACTGTGTTATTAGCTGTGCCGTCTTCATTAGTGCCATAAGCTATATTGTCGATTAAAGCACCGTTTTTCTTCCACTGGTAATTTAATGTTGGATCTGTTGTGAAAGGTCTAACTATGCCATCTGTGAATGAGGTTACGCCTGCTTTTACTTCTAATGTTGTAGTAGTTGGAGCGCATAAACCTGCTACTGTAGCTGGTAAATTCTGAGTAATTTGAAGATTTGGAATAGCTTCGTCTGCGCCTGCTTGTGTATTTGCTGGAGCTACGTTTCTTGCTAAGCCGTCAATATCTTTTGCTACTGAAGGATCTACGATTGGTTCTACTGCGATTCCTGTGTTCAATGCTGATGCTGCACTTAAGTGCATATCTGCTGTGAACTCTACTGGAAGTGATGCTGAGTTAGCGTCTTTATTTGTGATTGTTTTCCAATCTGCTAATGTTTTTCTATCTGTTGTTAAGTATCCAATGAAGTATGTTGTGCCTTCTGGAACGAAAAATACGTTACCGTTGCTGCCTGCTATATTTGCAATAGGAGCGTCAGAATAGATAGAATGTGCGTTAAGTGTTGCTACGTTTGATGTTAATTTATTAATTAATATGTTATTCTTAATATCAACATTGCTTGCGCCTGTTCCAATATAAAGTGCCATAGAAGGTGAATCTGGTTCTGCTGATCCATCAGGAATAGTGCTTCTGTTGCCTTCTAAGTTTACTGTATTATGGTAAACTTTGATACCTACGCCAGCATAAACATGAATACCTGCTGTAGCATAGAAAGTAGATTCTGTACCATCACCTAATATGTTTG
>CAYNDC010000146.1:0-4278 GCA_964396085.1 uncultured Clostridium sp.
ATGCGCGGCAACGAGTACCTCTCCTCCACGCCCAAGTACAACCTGCTCTATGAGGCCTTCGGCTGGGACAAGCCCGAGTATATCCATTTGACGAACATCATGCGCGACGCGACGCACAAGCTTAGCAAGCGCACGGGCGATGCGTATTACGAGGATTACATCGCCAAGGGCTATCTCAAGGACGCGATCCTCAATTACGTGGCGCTCCTGGGCTGGAACCCCGGGGACGAGCGCGAGTTTTTCACGCTGCCGGAGCTTGTCGAGGCGTTTTCGCTCAAGGGATTGAGCAAATCCCCCGCGATTTTCGATGTCAACAAGCTCACCTGGATGAACGCGGAATACATCCGCAATCTCTCGCCCGAGGCATATACCAAAGAGGCGCTGCCCTGGTATGAACAGGCGGGTGTCGCCGGGCTGGACCGCGATGTGCTTCGCCGCATTTTGCAGCCGCGCACGGAGATTTTCTCCCAGTTGCCGGAGATGGTAGCCTTCCTTGCCGAGCTTGATGAAGCGTACGACACGGAGCTTTTTACGAACAAGAAATCCAAGACGGATGAACAGGTCTCGCGCGACGTGCTGGATATGGTATTGCCCGCGCTCACGCAGCTGCCGGTGTGGAGCGAGGAGGCGCTGCACGAGGCGCTCATCGGCATGGCGCAGGCGGCGGGCATGAAGAACGGTACTCTGCTGTATCCGGTGCGCATCGCGCTCGCGGGCCTTACTGTGACGCCCGGCGGCGCCATTGAGATTGCGTACTTGCTGGGGCGGGAGGAATCCCTAAGACGGCTCAAACTAGGCCGCGACAAGCTTAAGTGAACAAGCCGGGACGCATCCCCGGCGAGGGAGGCGGGATATGACGCGCAAGCAGTTGCTGGATATGTGGCGTTTTGAGGAAGAGTTCCCCTTCGCCGGATGGGATTTTTCGCACCTGGACGGCCGGTGGGAGACGGAGCCTCTGCCCTGGGATTACGCAGAAATCGTGCGCGGCTTCCTCAAGCCCGAGCACGAGCTGCTCGATATGGAAACGGGCGGCGGGGAGTATTTGCTCTCGCTGCGCCACCCGTATGACAAAACCGCGGTGACGGAGGCGTATGCGCCCAACCTCGCGCTTTGCCAAAACGAGCTTGCGCCGCTGGGCGTTGCGGTTGCACCCTGCGACCCTGCCTGCGAGCCGCTGCCCTTTGCGGATGCGCGCTTTGATTTGGTGCTCAACCGCCACGGCGCGTACTGCGCCAAGGAAGTTTACCGCGTGCTCAAACCCGGCGGCGTGTTCATCACCCAGCAGGTGGGCGGGCGCAACAACATGCTGCTCGCAACACGGCTTTTGCCCGACCATACGCCCCCTTGCCCCGAGCACGACCTCGCCCGCGAGCGCGTGAAGTTCGAGCGCGCGGGCTTCAAGCTCCTCGAGGAGCGGGAGAGCTTCCCCAAGCTGCGCTTTTTCGACATCGGCGCGCTCGTGTATTTCGCGCGCGTAATCGCCTGGGAGTTCCCCGGGTTTTCGGTTGATGCCTGTGAGGAAGAGCTCCTGGCGCTGCAACGCGAGATTGAGGAGTGCGGCAAGGTCGCCAGCCTCGGGCACCGCTTCCTCATCGTGGCAAAAAAGCCGCGCTGAAGGAAGGAAAAATCCAAACAAGCGCGAAACCGGACTTGCATGAGTAAAAGTGCTGTGCTATAATGATTTGCTAACGTACTTCTTGCACCGCCCCAGAGGCGGTGCCATCAGACCATAAGGAGGTGAAATGCGTGAACAAATACGAAGCGATGTACGTGATCACGCCCGAGCTTGAGGAGGAGGCTATCCATGCCCTCGTCGAAAAGTTTTCGGGCATTATTACTGCCAACGGCGGTGAGATCGACACGGTAGACGAATGGGGCAGGCGCCGCCTGGCCTATACCATCGACTACAAAACCGAAGGCTTCTATGTGCTGCTTACGTTCGCGGGTGCGCCGGAGCTCCCCAAAGAGCTCGAGCGTAACTTCAACAACGATGAGTCTATCATCCGCTATCTCGTCATCCGCAAGGATGCGTAGCGCCTGTACCGGGAAAGGATGGTAATGCAATGAACAAGGTTTTTCTCATTGGCAACCTGACAAAGGACCCCGACGTCCGCACGACCAGCGGCGGCACGAACGTATGCACGTTCCGCATCGCGGTCACGCGCCGCTTCCAGAACCAACAGGGCGAGCGCGTTTCTGACTTTTTCGACGTTGTGGCCTGGCGCCAACTCGCGGATCTTTGCGGGCGCTATCTCGCAAAAGGACGCAAGGTTGCTGTGGTAGGCGAGCTGCAAACGCGCACCTACGACGCCAAGGACGGAACCAAGCGTTACGTTACCGAAGTCGTAGCGGACGAGATCGAATTCCTCTCGCCGCGCGATAGCAGGGATGGCTCCGGTGAGGGCAGGGACTATAACCGTCCCGAACCCGCGCAGCAGTCGGCCCCGGAGGGATTCATCGATATTGAGGACGACCAGCTTCCCTTTTGAAGCGCCGTCCCGCCGTACTATATGAAAGGAGTGACTCATCATGGAGGAGCGTAAGATGAAGCCCCGTCCGCGCAAGGGTAGGCGCAAGGTCTGCCAGTTCTGCGCTGACAAGGTTGAGCATATCGACTATAAGGACGTGCCCCGGCTTCGCAAGTTCACCACCGAGCGCGGCAAGATCATGCCCCGCAGGATGAGCGGCGTTTGCGCCAAACATCAGCGCGAGCTGGCTATCGCCATCAAGCGTGCGCGTCAGGTAGCCCTGTTGCCCTACGTTTCGGACTGAGCCGAAACAATACACACCAACAACCAAAACCTTCGAAGAACGTTAGTCGGGGCCGGAAACGGCTCCGTTTTTTATCTTGTGCGAAAAAGTGCGCAAAAAAAAGCGCCAGAAGGCTCGGCCTCTGGCGCACAGCAGGCGACGCGGCGCCCCGGCTATTCGAGATAGAGCTTGTCGCGCTCAATGCAGCGATCGATGTGCGCGAGCGCCGCTTCGCCCGCGCGCTCGGGATCGTGTGTCTCGAGCGCATCGAGGATGGCGATGTGCTCGCGCGTGGAGCACAGGCGCACCTCGCGCCGCTTCTCGGGCGATTCCTCAAGAGAGCGTTCGATGGAGTAGCGAACGCGCAGCGTGTACGTTTTCACAAGGTTGAGGATATCCCACAGTAGCTTCGAGCCGGCGTTTTCGCAAAGCATCTGGTGCAGCGCCATGTCCGATTCCACGTAGGCCACCTCGTCATCCGGATGTTCCAGCACATAAAGCTGCTTGCGGCGCATCTCGTCAATGCTCGCCTGCGGCACGTTGGGCGCGCTCAGGCGCGCAACGTAGGATTCGAGCATTTTTCGGATTTCCATGCTCGCATGCCAATCGTCCGCATCCGGCTCGGTCACGAACGGCTTTTTATGCGGGGGGAGGCTCACCAGGCCATCCTTGCTGAGCATGCTCAACGCCTCGCGCACAGGCGCGCAGCTGATGTTCATGCGGCCGGCGATATCCACGATGTTGAGCTTATCGCCCGGCTTGTAATGGCCGAGCATAATTTGCGTTTTGAGGGTGCTGTACACCCTGTCCTTGAGCAGGACGATGTCGCCGAGATCGAACTGCGCCGTCATGATGGTTCTCTCTTCCCAAAAACAATCGATACTTGATTTGTTTACTATAGCATAATCGGCCGGGCGTGTAAACAGCGCGCATGTTCCGGCCGCTTTCGGTGTTTTTCTTTTTCGGTGTTTCGTGTTATAATAGTATACTAAGGTATATATGCGGCAACACTTGGATCAGCCCGTCCGCGCGCGGGTGAAGAACGACGGACAGGAGCGGCTATCATGGAAAAAGAACAAATGAAGCTTGCCGTGCTCATCGACGCGGAGAACATTGCGAGCAAATACATCGGCGTGATTTTGAGCGAGGCAAACACGCTTGGCAACGTCATCTATAAGCGCATTTATGGAAACTGGACCTCCTCGCAGATGGGCGCATGGCGGGACACGGTGCTCGATAACGCCATACAGCCCATTCAGCAATACAACAACACGAGCGGCAAAAACTCCTCCGACTCGTCGCTGATCATCGATGCGATGGACCTGCTCTATACGGGCAAGCTCAACGGCGTTTGCATCGTGTCCTCCGACAGCGATTTTACGCGCCTTGCCACGCGCCTTCGCGAGAGCGAGGTGTATGTGCTGGGCATGGGGGAACAAAAGACGCCGCGCTCGTTCATCTCCGCCTGCAATAAGTTCGCCTACCTCGATTTGCTCTACCAGAACAGCGTCAACAACGCGCGCGCGA
>CAYNDC010000147.1:0-4221 GCA_964396085.1 uncultured Clostridium sp.
TTCTGCATGTCGTCCTGATACATGAGCTTGATCATGCTCGAATCCGCGCCGCATTTGCGCAAGAATCCCGCCGCCTCGAACGTGCGCGCGCCGGTGTTGATGGAAAAGCTCTTGGTGTCCATCGTCATGCCCGCGAGCAGCGCGCTGCATTCAAAGGCTGTGGGCTTGAGCTCGTCGTCGAAATACTGCAAAACCTCGGTCACCATCTCGCAGCACGAGGAGGCGCCTGCCTCCAGGTAGTTGAGCGTGGGGCTCGCGAGGCTGTCCACCGGCCGACGATGGTGGTCGATGATGACGGTTTTCGCTGCCGCCTCGTAGAGTTTTTTTGAAAGCGCGCTGCTGGCGCGCTGCGTGTCAACCACGATCACAACCGAGCTTGCGCGGATGAGCTGCAGCGCGATATCCTCGGTGATGACGCTCTCGCGATATTGCTTGTTGGCAACCATCGCCGACATTGCGCCCTCGACGGTGGCGTTGGATTCGTTCTGCACATAATAGGCGCGCTTGCCCGCGCTGCTGGCACAACGCATCAGGCCGAGCGCCGCGCCCAGGCAATCCATATCCGGGTACTTGTGGCCCATGATGAACACCAAATCGGAGTTTTCCATCAACTGCCGGAGCGCCTTGGCGAAGAGCCGCGTTTTCACGCGCGACTGCTTGGGCGAGGACATCTGCCGCTTGCCGCCGTAGAATGCGTAACTCATGCCGCGCTTGACGACCGCCTGGTCTCCGCCGCGCCCGAGGGCGAGCTCCATCGCCTCGCGCGCGCTCCCGTCCGAGCGCAGCACGCTTTCCTCCGCGCCCACGGCGATGGAAAGCGTAACGGGCTGTTCGGTGCCGGTTTCAATCGCGTGCGCGGCTTCGATCAGCGGGAAACGCTGCCGCTCCAGCTCGGGCAGGTATTTGGCCTCGAAGAGCAGGAAGAAGCGCGCACTCTCATAGCGGCGGTAAGTGCCGTGGATGGTGGAGACCATGAGGCTCACCATGTTTTCCACCTCGGAGAGCACATTCGAGCGGTGGAATTGCTTATCCGCGGCAAGCTCCTCGTAATTATCCACGTAGATGAGGGCGACCATAGGCATGTTTTCCTCATACAGCCGCGTGTAATGCAGGGCCTCGGTGCGGTCGAGCCAATATTGAAAAATGAGGTTTTTAGCGCCGGGATGCTCACGCTTGACGGGCAGGCTCATGACCTGGTAGGTGTTGCCGCCATATTCAAAGGAGAGCGCCTGCGCGGGGAAACGCGCGTCAAAGCCGGGCAGGATGCGCCGGATGTCGCGCCCGTCGTGGATGGCGCGCAAAGAGCGGTTGGCCCAGATGATGCGCCCGTCCTCGTCGAAGATCAGCGCCGGAATGGCGAGCGTGTTCATGATCTGCGCAGAGGCAGAGGCGTTGACCTTGAAGATGTCGTCAAATTCGCGCGCCAGTTGCTTTTTGTATGCGTTTAGGATGAGCGCGCTCACGGCGATGGCGAGCGCAGCAATGCCAAGGGCGATCGCGCCGTACCAGGCGGGCGTAACGAGAAGCGCAATTCCCCCGCTCAAAACGAGCGCGGCAATCGCGAAGGGGATCAGCACTTTTTGCGGTTTAAAATTCATGGCGCCCCTTATCTTGTCAGCTCTCGCCGGTGTTCTTGCCGGCGGTATAGCGCGTGCGGATTCTCGTCACCCTGTCCATCAGCCCGAGGAAGATGAGCGAATAGGGGAAGAGCACGAGGGAGAGCGCATAGAAGGCGATGCGGCGTCCCACGCCCTTTTGCTCCCCCGTTTTGAGGATAAACTCCATATAGCATACCCCCGTGAGCATGAGCGGCATCACCACCACGCTCACACCCACAGCGAACACGGCATCCGCATTGGAAAGCCTCGCCAGGAGCACGACCAGCACGCCCGCGACGGCGGCAAATGTCGCATAGGTATATTGGGGGGAGAGCTGCCAGAGCATGAACTTCTCCATCGGCCGGAGCGCGGCCCCGCACTTTTTTGTGAGCGCGCGGGCGATGAGCACATCCACGAGCGAGAAGAACATCGCCATGGCGCAAAAGGTATAGATCACGATTTGCGGCACCATCTCGCGCAGGTTTATGAAAAACTCGTTCATGAGCGCCAGCGCCTGGGCATCCGCCGCCTGGGCGGCAGAAAGCAGCGCGAGCATCTGCGCAGAATATTGCGAGACGAACTCCTTGATCGGAGCGAAGGCATTTTCCCCCGCAAGGATTGCCGGGAGGCTTAAATTGAGGTAGAGCGCAACGCCCATGGCGAAAGAGGCGGCCGTGACCGCAACGCGCCAGGGCTTTTGCGCGCGCACGAGAAAGCCGATGAGAAGCGCCGGGGGCACAAAAAGCGCAAGAGAATAGGCGGCGCTTTGGGCGTCCAGCAGCAAAAACGCTGCGGCTGCCGCCCCGGCGAGGGCGGGCACGAGGCCTGCTGCACCCCAGGCCGCGTAGGTAAAGGCCAAGAACGCGGGTGCAACGTATGCGGCCAGCGGGATAATCGCCCCCGCCGCGCCACAAAGCGCCCCGATCAACAAGCCGAATGCGATGTGTTTTCCGTTTACGCCCTTTTTCTCCGCCAAAGTTTCATCCTGCCCTTGCCGTATAGGTTCTCTTATTATATACCCTCACAGCTGCGATAACAAGCGCGGCGTCGCGAGGTGGCGACACGCGCCGCCATGCGATGCAAACCGACGCATTTAAGCGCACAAAAGCGCGAAAGAGGGCTGTTCTTTTTCCAGATACAGGATTATAATCATATTGTTAGCAAAATAACAAATCTAGGACTGTGAATCGGCCCGAGAAGAAATATCATTACAGGAGGGTATCATGAAGTTGGACCAAACCGTACAGCGCCTCGTCGACGATTATGCAAGTTGGGCGAGCGACGCGAAGCTGACCAACTGTCCGGGGGGTACAGGCCGGATGACGCAGGAGCTTTACCCCTACGAGGCGCTGTTCTCCCCCATCAAGGTGAACCGCACCACCATCAAGAACCGCCTCGTAATGGCGCCCATGGGCAACATCGACATGGCAGAGGAAACAGGGCGCCCCAACGACAAGATGATCCAGTATTTCATCGCGCGCGCAAAGGGCGGCGTGGGCCTGATCACGACGGGGCTCATCCCCATCAGCCACGGCGTAGACCCTTCCGTCACGGAGCTGGGCGGGCTTTCTTACTTCCCGCGCATCGATCGCAGCCGCACGGTTTACATGGGTTGGCGCGACCTCGCGCAGGGCTGCCACAGCTTCGGTGCGAAGGTTTTTGTGCAGCTCACGGCGGGCCTTGGCCGCGTGGGGAACCCCCAATGCCTGATCAACGAGCTGAAGTTCCCGGTTTCGGCATCGATGAATCCCAACTTCTACATTTCAGAGATTCCCTGCATGCCGCTTTCCGATGCCAAGCTCAAGCGCATCATCAAAAACGCCGGCCAGGCCGCGGCGGACGCAATGGCTTTGGGGCTTGACGGCGTATATTTGCACGGGCACGAAGGGTATCTGCTCGAGCAGCTTACCAACCCCGCCTTCAATCGCAGGAAGCTCGGGCGATATGCGGACTACCAGCGCTTCGGGCTGGACCTCATCCGTGAGATCCGCCGCCGCGTCGGGCCGGATTACCCGGTGATGTACCGCATCGACCTTTCCCTCGCGCTCAACGAAACCTACGGCGAGGAAATGGCGCAGATTTCCTCCCTCAAAAAGTTCCAAAACGGGCGCACCATCGAGGAAACGCTCGCCTACATGAAGAACCTTGTGGGCGCGGGCGTGGACCTGTTCGATGTGGATCTGGGCTGCTACGACAACTGGTGGCTGCCGCATCCTCCCTCGAGCATGCCTGCTGGCTGCTTCCTCGAGGTTGCGAAAATCGCCAAGGACTATTTCAAGCAAAACAACATCCTCTCCAACGCGGGCGTGGAAGTGCCCGTGGTGGCGGTTGGCAAGCTTGGCTATCCGGATATGGCCGAGCGGGCGCTGCGCGACGCGCAGGCGGATATGATCATGCTGGGAAGGCCGCTGCTTGCCGATCCCGAGTGGCCCAACAAGGCCTTCGCCGGCCGCGTTGCGGATATCCGCCCCTGCATCGGCTGCCAGGAGGGCTGCATCAACGAGTTTGTCGAGGGAGGCCATCCCCAGTGCGCCGTCAACCCGCGCACCGCCTTTGAGGATATCTACCCCGCCATCCCCGCGCCGGCGGAAGTTAAAAAGAAAATCGCCGTCGTCGGCGCGGG
>CAYNDC010000148.1:0-974 GCA_964396085.1 uncultured Clostridium sp.
GTGCGAGGGCCCCGCCATGACGCGGCAGGAGGCGCTCGACGCGCTTGCGCTTGGCATCCAGCTCGTGCGGGAACTTACTGACAAAGGGTATCGCATGGTTCTCACGGGGGAGATGGGCATCGGCAACACCACCACGAGCAGCGCGCTTGCGGCCGTGCTGACAAACCGGCCTGTCGAAGAGGTGACGGGTCGCGGCGCGGGGCTATCGGACGAGGGCCTTGTGCGCAAGCGGGGGGCCATCCTCCGCGCCATCGAGCGCAACCGGCCGGATGCGCAGGATGCGCTGGATGTTTTGCATAAGCTTGGCGGGCTAGACATTGCGGCCCTCGCGGGCGTTTGTCTCGGCGGGGCATTGTGCGGAGTGCCGGTGCTGCTCGACGGGTTCATTTCCCACGCTGCGGCGCTCGTCGCGGTGCGGCTGTGCCCGAACTGTGCGCCGTATCTCATTGCCAGCCACGTTTCAAAGGAACCTGCCGCGGGTCTTCTCATGGAGGAGCTTGGCCTGAAACCGCTCATCTGTGCTCAACTGAACCTTGGAGAGGGTACGGGTGCAGTCGCGGCGCTGCCGCTGCTGGATATGGCGCTCGCTGTCTATTGCGACATGGCGACCTTTGCGGACATCCGCGTAGAGGCGTACCGGGAATTATGCTGATCCTCGTGAGCGGCGCAGCCGCCAGCGGTAAGTCCGCCTATGCCGAACACCTCGTCGTTCAAAGCGGCATTTTCCCGCGCGCTTACGTCGCATGCATGATGGTGCGGGATGGGGAGGATGCGCTTCGCGTTGCGCGGCACAGGGAGCTTCGCAAAAACAAGGGGTTTCTCACGTTGGAGGCGCCAACGGCGCTCGAGCGGGCTGCATTTCCCGAAAACGGTGCAGTCCTCATAGAGGATGCAGCCAACCTCGCAGCCAACGAGTGCTTTTCAACGCAAGAGGGCTTTGCTCTGGCACAGGAGCGCATCCTATCGGGCGTAAA
>CAYNDC010000148.1:984-1735 GCA_964396085.1 uncultured Clostridium sp.
GCGATGGAGATCTGCCATCTCACGGTGGTCGTCACCTGCGAAATCGGCTCCGACGGCGCTCATTATGAGGAGGATACCGCGCGTTATCTGCTGCTTCTGAGCGAAATCAATGCGCAGCTTGCCGCGCTTTCGGATGAAGCATACGAGGTGGTCGCGGGCATCGCGCTTCCGCTCAAAGGAGGATTTCGATGAAATTGCTGCGCTCTTTGTTCATGGCATTTTCGATGTACTCGCGATTGCCTGTCCCGCGCGTCGCGTGGGAGAAAGCAAACATGGCATATGCGCTATGCTTCTTCCCGCTCGTGGGGGCGTTCATCGCCTTCTTCTGGGTTGCATGGCTCATCCTCGCGCAGGCTCTCGGCATTGGGGCGGTTTTAACCGCCGCCGTTGCCTCGCTCATTCCGCTCGCAGTCACGGGCGGCATCCACATGGATGGCTTCTTGGATACGGCGGACGCTTTGGGTTCTCACGCCACCGAGGAACGGATGCTTGAAATCATGCGGGATCCGCATGTGGGCGCAAGCGCGCTGCTCGCGGGCGCGTCGTATTTCCTGCTTTCCTTCGCGCTGTGGACGGAAGCGGCTACCGTGTCGAGCACCCTCTTTGCGCTGATGCTCGTGCCGATGCTTGCCCGCGCGCTCTCGGCATTCTCGGTGGTCACCTTTAAAAGCGCGCGGCGGGAAGGCCTGCTCGCCTCCTTCAAGGAGGCGGCGGACGTGCGCGCCGTGCGGGCGATCTCCCTGCTGTGGAT
>CAYNDC010000148.1:1745-4185 GCA_964396085.1 uncultured Clostridium sp.
TATCAATAGCGGTGCAAATATCATCAAGAGGAAGAACTTCTCCACCCTTATCCATCATAACTACTGCTTTTTTAATAAAAGATACCGTATGTTCCATTTCATGCTTGCGGCAGTCATCCTTGTGCGCGCGCCCCTTGTTGGCGGTGCCGTGGTGTTTGCGGCGCTCGCGTCGTTTGCGGCTTATCGGTTTTTGTCCTACAAGCGCTTTGGCGGGGCGACGGGGGATGTCGCGGGCTGGTTTGTTCAGGTATGCGAGCTTGCGTGCCTCGCGGCGTACGTTCTCGCGCGGAGCATTGGAGGCATACTATGAAGTTGTTGATCGTTGGGGGAGCGGGGCAGAACAAGGCCCTCTTCGCGCGGGGGTGTGAGAGCGTGCAGAATGATGCGCACCTCGTCGTGCAGGATATGATGAAGGCGGGGCTATCGCACGAGGAAATGCTCCTGCGCCTTTCTTCCTTTGAAGCTGTGGTGTGCGATGAGGTCGGCTGCGGCGTGGTGCCCATAGATGCGTTCGAGCGGCTCTGGCGCGAAGAGGTGGGGCGGCTTTGCTGCGATCTCGCCGCGAAGGCGCAGGTTGTGCTTCGCGTCGCATGCGGGTTGCCGCAGGTATTGAAAGGCGATTTTTCATGGAAATAGTCCTCATCCGCCATTCGATCGCCGAAGGGAACCTCCGGCGTGTATTTCTCGGCCGAACGGACGATCCGTTGGCTGCGTGCGGGGTGGAGCTCGCCCGTAAAAGACGCAATGAGCTGCCTATGGTGGAGCGCGTCTATCACAGCCCGATGCTGCGCGCGCTTTGCACGGCGCGCCTCATTTGGCCGGATGCGCCAAAGAGCGCGGTTCAGGGGTTGCGGGAGATGGACTTTGGCCTCTTCGACGGGCGCACGAACGATGAATTGATGGAAGATGAAACCTACCGTGCCTGGCTCGCGCAGGGCGAGTGGGCAGGCTATCCAAAAGGCGAGAGCTTTGCCGAGGCCGATGCGCGCTGTGCGGCGGCGTTCCGCTTCCTCGTGCGGGATGCCGGCGAACGCGGCCTTACGCGCGTGGGCGCGGTTGTGCACGGCGGCACCCTCATGCATTTGATGAGGCGCTACACCGAGGCGGAAGTGAACTTCACCGACCTGTTAGTTAAAAACTGCGAGGGCTTTTTGCTTGAGGCGCATTACGCCAAAAAAGAGGTCGCCGTCTCCCGGTGGGAGAGAATCTGAGGGCGCCTATTGCAAGATGCCCGCGAGCAAGCCCGCGATGACGAGTGCGGGCAGCATGTTGGCCACCTTAAACTTGGTACCCAGGGCGAGGTTGGCACCCACGCAGAAGATCAGCGCGGATCCTACAAATGAAAGGCTGGCGACGACGGCTCCGCTCAATAACGGTGCGACGAGGCCCGCCAGCAGCGTGACGGAACCCTGCAAGATTCCAACGGGGATCGCCGAGAAAATGGCGCCTTTGCCGTAGATTGAGGCGAAGATGAGCGCCACCACCGCATCCAGCGCGGCTTTGGCGTACAGCAGCGAGGCGTTGCCGGATAACCCGTCCTCGATGGAGCCGACGATTGCCATCGCGCCTACGCACACGACAAGAGAGGCGTTGATGAAGCCCTCAAGGAAGCCGGAATCTCCCTCGCTTTTAACTTTACGCCGCAGCCATTCGCCAAAGCGCGCAAGGCCCGCTTCGATGTTGATCCACTCGCCGATGAGCGAGCCGCCCACGAGCGACGCAATGAGCATCGCCGTGCCTTTCGTCGTCAGTGCGCCCGTGGGGGAACCCTCCAACAGGCCGGTTAGCGCACCCGCAATACCCAAAAACAACGTACTCAGCCCGAGCGATTTGAGCAGGATATCCTCAAAGCGTTCCTTGAGGCCGTGCCGGATGAACATCCCAAGCCCGCCGCCGACGATGATTGCGGCCACGTTTACAATAGTCCCTAGCCCACGCATATGCGCCCCTTTGTCCGATATAAATTTGAACGGCCTTCGCGATTGAAACGAAGACCGTTTGCATCAAACCAAATGCCGATTGATCCTCACGCGTTGAAGCCCACGGCGTGATATGCTTGTTTGAGCGTTTCTGCCGCTGCTTGTGCCGCGCGCGCTGCGCCGTCTTCCATAACGCTGCGCAGGTACGCTTCATCTACCATATAGCGGCTAAAGCGCTCCTGCACAGGGGTGAGCTCGGCAATGACGGCATCTGCCACCTCTGCTTTGAGCGCCCCGTAGCCGAGACCCTCGAAATGCGCCTCCGCTTCCGGGATCGTTTTGCCCGTAAAGGAGGTGAATAGCTCGAGCAGGTTCGAAACGCCGGCCTTGTTGACGGGGGCGTATTGGATCGTTCCGCCGCTGTCGGTCACGGCACGCTTAAACTTTTTCAATATAACTGCGGGAGGGTCCATAATCGCGACATAGCCGTTGGGGTTCGGGTCGGATTTGGACATTTTCTG
>CAYNDC010000149.1:0-4153 GCA_964396085.1 uncultured Clostridium sp.
CGTGCCGACCTCGCGGCAGAAATCCGCGATGAGCTTCGTGGGCATCGGGTGCGTCAGGCCCAGTTTGAGGTAAGAGGCGCCCTCGCCGAACACCTCGCGCGCATATTGGTAGGAGATGCCGCTGGTGATGACGCCTGTTTTTTTATCCCCCCATTCGATGCGGTTGAGCGGCGAGGCGTTGGCATACTCCTCCATTTCGCGCAAAAGCTCCTCGCGAACCGCATGGCGCTTGCGCGCCGTCGCCGGGAGCATGGCGTATTTGCCCGGATCGCGCACGTAGGGCTTGATCATGCCCTCCTGCCGCTGGCCAAGCTCCACGAGGCTCTTGGAATGGCAAACGCGCGTTGTCATGCGAAAGAGCACGGGGATATCGAACCGTTCGCTGATTTCGAACGCGGCGATGATATAGTCCTTGCATTCCTGGCTATCGGAAGGTTCCACCATGCCCAACTTCGCAAACGGCGCATAAAAGCGGTTGTCCTGCTCGTTTTGGGAGCTGTGGCAACCGGGATCGTCCGCCGAGATCACGATGAAACCGCCGTTGACGCCCGCATAGCCCATCGTGAACAGCGGATCGGCCGCAACGTTCAAGCCAACGTGCTTCATGCATGTGAGCGCCCGCGCGCCGCCGATCGCCGCGCCCGCAGCAAGCTCCAGGGCAACTTTTTCGTTGCTCGTCCAACGGCTGTTGACTTCCCCATACTGAGCGAGGTTTTCGAGGATTTCCGTGCTGGGCGTGCCCGGATAAGCCGCAGCAACCATGCACCCGGCCTCGTATGCGCCGCGCGCGACCGCCTCGTTGCCCGTCATAATAGCTTTGTGCATTGTACTCCACCCTTCTTCCGTTCTATCTTCCATATAAGTCTATGTTCTATCATTTGCGGCCTCCCGTCAAGTCCTTTGGGGAGCGATTTCGCACCTTTTGCAGCTCAATGCAGCGCCGCAGAGCGGCCGCACCTCACACCTCCGGGCCGCCGGCAAATGAAATAAAGCCCCTTGCGCAGCAAAACGCAACCATCGCGCACCAACCCTCCCGATGCCCGCCGCATGGGCTTTTTCCCCTTTTCCCGCACTGTGCACTCAGCAGATTTTTTACTCCCTTTTCTGCTCGAAAAAAATAAATATGTTCGATAAATATCTTTGTGCAAAAAACGACTTTTCTCTTTACAACTGCTCTAAGGAGGTCTATTATACCCGTATCAGTTTCACACGACCGTAGGAGAAGCCCGATCTTCAATATTCCCGGCCTGAACGATCGAGCTTTTCGTAATGTCCGGACTTTCCCGACAGCGGTTGGAAACGGAGGAATACGCTTGATTGGCTTTCTCATCGGCCTCGCGTGCGGCGCGGGGGAACTTTATTTGCTCGTTTTGCTCACGCGCGCACTGCAAAGCGGAAAAGCGGGCAAAATAGTAGGACTTGTGTTCCTTAAGCTCGCGCTGTTGCTATTAGCGTTCGCAGCTGTCATCGTTTTTGTGCGCAGCGAATTGCTCTGGTGCGGCGTAGGCGTCACGAGCGTGTTAATCGTCGGTGCGTTCATCCTCAACTGGAGGATGCGGCGTACTAAGAAAGGAGATCGTCCCTGCTGATGCAAACACCATCCTTCGGAAGGCTTATAGCCCTTGCCGTTGCGCTGCTGTTGGGTGGAGTGGCTCTTTTTATGCGCAGCCGCGTTGCGCTACCCGCAAAGGATAGCGAGCACTTTAAGGCGGCGCACAAGAAGCGCAAGCTCTTGACAATCCTCGGCATCCTGGGCATCTGGCTGTTCACCGGGCTGGTCTTTGGACTTTTTACCCGGGAACATGAAACCTTCAACCTCACCATCAGCCCGGCGCGCGTTGACGTGTTTGGCATCTCCACAAGTACGTCGGTGGTCGTTGCTTGGATCGTCATCGCGGCGCTGACTCTTGTGGCGGCTCTGATCCGCATCTTCGCGCTCCCCCGCTTTCGCGAATCGCCGCACGGCTTGCAGCTCGTGCTGGAAACGCTGGTGGGCGCGGTGTCCGACTTTACGAAAGAGAAGTTCGGCGGGCACCGGCGCGAGGGGCTTGCCGCCTATTTCTTCGCGCTCGCGGCGCTGTTCCTGGGCTCCGCCCTCGTGGAGCTTCTGGGCATTCGCCCGCCCACGACAGACCTCACGATGACGCTCTCCTATGCGCTGATTACGTTTGTTCTCATTCAGTTCACAGGTGTGCGCAGCAAGGGTATCGGCGGGCATTTGGGCACTTATGCGAAGCCGAGCGCGCTCGTCACCCCGTTCAAGGTTCTCTCGGAGATCGCGATCCCCGTATCGCTCGCCTGCCGACTTTTTGGCAACATGCTCGGCGGCATGATCGTAATCGATCTCGTATACATGGCGCTCGGCGCTTTCTCGGTGGGGATACCGGCGGTACTGGGGTTGTATTTCAACGCCTTCCATCCGCTGATCCAATTTTTCATTTTCATCAACCTCTCGCTGACCTTTATCGGCGAGGCGGCAGAGTAAAAGCAAACACACAGGAGGAGTTATTCTATGACGGATATTGGTATGATCGCAATCGGCGCGGCTCTGGCGGTGTTCACGGGCGTGGGCGCCGGTGTTGGCATGGGCATCGCCACTTCTAAGGCAGTGGACGCTGTGGCGCGGCAGCCCGAGGCGAGCGGCAAGATCAACTCCCTGTTGATCCTCGGCTTGGCGCTTACGGAGTCCACCGCTATTTACGGCTTCGTTACGGCGCTGGTGATGATCTTCACCATGGGCAAATAGCCCGGAGAGGGGTTCGCGTGGAGTTTTACCTAATCGATTTTATCGAGCACATCCTCAACGTTCTTGTGCTGTTTTTGCTGCTGCGGGTCTTTCTTTATCGGCCTGTTAGCGCATTTATGGCCGAACGGGAGGCGAAACATGCCGGCGAGCGTGCCGCGATCGATGCCGACCGCGCTGAGGCGGAGGCACTTTGCGCCAAGTACGAGACAGCCCTGGCTGACGCGAACCGCGCCGCCGGGGACTTGGCCGCACAACGGGTGAAGGATGCTGATCGCGAGGCGCAGGGCATCCGTGAAAAAGCGGAGGCGGACGCGCAAAGCACGTTGGCTGTGGCCCGCGCGCAGGCTCAAACGGAGCGCGATGAGACGCTTGGCGAGCTTCGTGAACAGACCGCAGCCCTTGCTGTGGACTTGGCCGGGCGCATCCTCGCGCGCGAAATTACCGCTGAGGACAACCGCAAGCTCATCGACGGCTTCTTTGAACGGGTAAGCTAATATGGCGCTTCGGGGAGAATTGTATATCGCCGGAGAATTCGGCGCCAATGAGGTCGCTTTGCTTGAGGCGCATTTTTCGCGCCTGCTGGGCCAGGAGGTCACCTTCGACGTCCGGCGCAACGAGAATCTCATCGGCGGTTTTCTCGCACTCGTGGAGGGCAAGGCATACGACGCGAGCGTTGCCGCCCAACTGCGCGGCGCGCTTGATTGCCTCGGCGCGGGCGCCGCGAAGGATGCAAAGGAGCGCATATGAACGAAGCTGCCAAGGAGATTGGTCTGCTCCTGCAGGAGCGTCTCAATTCTTATGAGAACCAACCGCTCGTATATGAATACGGCACGGTGCTTTCGGCCGGAGACGGAGTCGTTCGCATCGAGGGCCTTGCACACGCCCGTTACGGGGAGTTGCTCGCCTTTGAGGACGGCGTATACGGCATGACGATGGACCTCGCGCTCTCGGGCGTGGGAGCGGTGCTACTCAACGGCGTGGACGAGGTGCGCGTGGGCGAACGCGTGCGGGGCACCGGACGCGTCGTCGAGGTGCCTGTGGGCGATGAACTGCTCGGGCGCGTCGTCGACCCCATTGGCAGGCCTCTCGACGATCGGCCTCTGCGTGCGGCACGCCTAAGGCCGCTTGAAACTGCTGCGCCGCGCATCATCGACCGTGAGGGCGTGAACGAGCCGCTGATGACGGGGCTTCTCGCGGTTGATAGCATGATCCCCATCGGTCGAGGCCAGCGAGAGCTGATCATCGGGGACCGGCAAACCGGCAAGTCCACGATTGCAATCGATACGATTCTCAACCAGCGCGGCAAGGGCGTATGTTGCGTATACGTGGCCATCGGGCAGAAGGTTTCCTCCATCGCCCGGCTCTACGAAACGCTCCAGTCCGCCGGCGCGATGGACTATACCACCA
>CAYNDC010000150.1:0-2988 GCA_964396085.1 uncultured Clostridium sp.
ATATATACAAAAGCATTATAAGGAGATGTCTTGAAATAGAAAAAAGCATCTTTTGAGTTTTCCAATACAGTCTTATATAATGAGTCCACAAGATCATTCTCACTTCTGCTGTATACAATAAAAATAGTAAGTATGCAGAAATTAACGATATTTGACAGCATCATTTCGGTAATGTATAGGTTATAATCAAGTATGAAAAAGACTTCGGCTATAGAGAGCGATGCCTTCCCAAATCCCCATGTGAGAAATACAAATACAGCAATTATTTTCCCCCCTTTGGCAACATTCCATTCCCTGAATATATTGTGACATATGAAAACAGTAATAATGATTTGATATATTGATATAGGAAGATAGAATGAAAGAAGATCAAATTGATAAATTATACAAATTACTGCCAGCAGTACCATATAAAGTGAAAAACGATACCAGTAAGTAGGTATTTTAACATGTATGAAAGAATATGTTCCGAAAAGCAGAAGTAGAAGATTAAACATATCAATTATTTTTCTTACCTCAAGTAATATTTCATCAGGCTTCGAAAAATAAATTAATAGACATAATATGCTACAAGAGTATGCAACCCAGGAGAATCCCCAGTATTGCAAGAATTTTTCCTGTTTTCTGGAAAACATGTAATAATACATTGTTGATATTAGAAATGTAAGAATTGCAAATATCAATAACCATGTAAAGCCCATAATTCAACCTCCAGTTCATTATATCTAAAATATTAAATAAATAATAGCTAAATAAACCACATAAGGAACTATAAATACATTATTTAGATAAGAGAAAAACTATGATTACAAGAGCCCTAACATTATTGATACTGTGTGTTTTCGCATTCATTCCGCTTATATTGGGAGAGTATGCAAGAAATAGATCAATTCAAACAACTGAAGACTATATACTACACGGTAGGAAACTAAAAATATTTCCTATGTATGCCACTGTGTTTGCCACATGGATGAGTATATTTGCATTTATGGGAGCAATATCATATTTTTACGATTATGGGCCTGTTTACATGACTACGATAGGTTGGGATGCCCTGTTTGCTGTTCTGTTTATTTTTGTTGGGAAAAGGCTATGGCATTATGGTAAGAGCAATAGATATATGACCCCAACAGATTTTTTCGATGATATTTATGATTCAAAAGTACTGAATCTATTGGTTACATCAATAACAATTGTATATACGATGATATACCTTCAAGTACAAACTGTAGGAGGTCTTCTTGTCTTGCGGATTTCAACTGGAGGGGTTATATCATGGTATATTGCCGGAATTGTTTTCTTTTCGATACTGGTCATATATATGTGGGCAGGAGGCCTGAGAGCTGTAGCATTAACAGATATGTTCTATGGTGTTTTAATAATAACGACCCTTCTAACATCGGGTTTTTTCTTGATGAAAACAGCGGGAGGAACGGAAGTGGTGTTTAAGGAGCTTATTTACAAAGATCCGCTGAATGTTTCTATGAATTTAGAAGACGGAGGACATAGAGTTTCTATGTGGTTATCGCTGTTTATTGTGATTCCGATAGGAGCTTTCATGGGCCCTCAAATGTGGATACGAAACTATGCTGCCTCATCGGAAAAAAACTTCAACATTTTACCCTTCCTTCTTTATGTATCATCAATTATTTGTGTAGGAGCATTATTTGCAGGAAGTGCTGGGATAGTGCTTGCAGAAAATGTTACTAATCCTGAGGCGATCCTCATAGAAATGATGCAGAAGTATGCTAATCCGTTTTTGTATATATTTGTGATAGTTGGCATATATGCAACTATCTTTTCAACAGCAAATTCACAAATTCATGCCTTATCGGCAGTTTATACTATTGATATTCATAAAAGATATATTAATAACAAAACCCCTGATAAAAAATTGGTGACGATTGCTAAGTGGGGTGTGCTTTTTGTTTCTATTGCATCATATTTATTTATCATTCTTATTCCCAAAAGTATTTTCTATCTTGCATTAATGGCTCTTGGCGGAATCTCTCAGTTGTTTATTCCACTTATGGGTGCACTGTTCTGGAAAAAATCAACATCACAAGCTGCAATATTGGGATTGATCGCAGGAGAGGTATTGTTCCTTTTGGGTGTAATATTTAATTTTGCAGAAGCAAGTGTCTGCGCAGTTATCGGCCTTTTTGTAAACGCAATAGTATTTATAGTTATTTCTTTTTTTGGTAAACATAGAATAATAGTGTCAAAAAAGATTGAAATATATAAAAGTGAATATGAAAGGCGTAATCATTAAGTTTATCTCTAGTCAAAGTTAAAGGAACCTTAAATGTAATTATAAAATAACTTTAAATCGTTCTCCTTCTTATTATAATGCTTCCTGTTGTTTGTTAGAATTAGGGCAATCATTATTATTAAGGAGGAAAAGTTTATGATTATTGGAATGCCGATCGTCACGTTTTTCGCAATACTTATCTGGCCTTTCGTCTACACTGTCCTTGCTTTTGTTGTGTACTTTGCCATGAAAAAGCAAGATGAGCAGATAGACGACACCGAGTTTGGTGAAGTTCCTGTTGATAGGAAGGAGGCCAAAGCATGAGAGTAGAAGTAATTGTACTAATATTATACTTTATTGGAATGATTTCCATGGGGCTTTACTGGAATAAAAGAACAAAAAAGGCAGAAGACTATATGCTGGGTGGAAGATCCATGGGCCCTCTCGTAACAGCATTAACACTTCAGACAACAGCTATGAGTGGATTTATGTTCATGGGTGGCCCTGCGGAAGCTTATGCAATGGGATATTTTGCAATTTTCTATGCTGTCGGCGATGCTGGTGGCGGTCTCGTTAACATCTCAGTTCTCGGAAGAAGAATGCGAAGACTTTCACAGCTGTTAGACTGTATTTCACCAATAGAATACCTCGAAAAAAGATATGAGTCTATTCCTGTAAAGGTTATTGCCTGTATAATCGCTGTTTTTGGTCTTTCATCCTATGTACTTGGACAGTTC
>CAYNDC010000150.1:2998-4122 GCA_964396085.1 uncultured Clostridium sp.
GGTTGATTGCAGGGGTTGCAGTTATCCTGATTTATACTTTCGTAGGCGGATACTTTGCAGTAGCCTGGACTGACGTTATACAGGGATTTATTATGATTGGATCGCTTATTATTATATTTATTCTTATGATGAGTGAAATGGGATGGTTCGCCGGCCTTAATGCGCAGCTTGCCGCAATAGATCCTACACTCCTCAGTGTTTGGGGTAAAGGCAATTTGTATGAAGGTGGATACGGTGTAATTGCAGGTGCAGTCTTAATATATCTGATTGGATATATGGGTCTTCCCCATAGCGTCAATAAGCACATGGCAATGGCAAATCCTAAAACTGCTAAAACGTCAGTAGTATATGCTACTATTTGGACTCAGCTTTTCTGCTTTATCCCTTATTTCTTAGGCCTTGGAGGACTGGTAATATTTACAGCTGACCCTGCAGGACTCATCAATGGTGACCCGGAAATGGTTATTCCATCACTGGCAAACCTGATGTTCCCTGGAGTTGTGTCAGGCATAGTTCTTACAGCAATCATGTCGGCTATCATGAGTACAGTTGCTGCATTGATGCTGTTAATCGCAACTATTGTTTCTATCGACTTCTACAAGAGATGGTTTAGACCAAACGCAAGCGACAAGAGTGTAGTATTCGTATCAAGAACTGCTATCATTGTTGTAGGAGTCGTAGGTGTGGCTATTGCCGTATTGAACCCTCCGGGAATATTCGGCCTGATTGTTGATACTTTCAGCTTCATGGGTTGCGCTTTTCTTCCGGGTTACGTATGTGCTATCTGGTGGAAGAAGGCAAATTCTACAGGTATGATCGCATCAATGGTTTTAGGAGGAGGCGTGGTACAGGTTTGGGCAAATTTTGATCTCGCAGTTGTTACAGGCTTCCATCAGTTCTTTGCAGGAATCATCGTTTCAACATTGGCTATGATTATTGGCAGTCAATTCGGCAAGCCAACAAGTCCTGAAATGTGTGACCTGATGGAAAGAGCTAAAGGCAAAAAGATTGCGATTTCAAAGAACGTACAGGTTGCCTCATCAAAGCACTTATCAACAGAAAATAAGGCTATTACACAGTTTGTGTTCAATAAAATGGCTCTTGAAGCATAAATATAGAATGAA
>CAYNDC010000151.1:0-4068 GCA_964396085.1 uncultured Clostridium sp.
GTACATGGTTTCGGCCATATCGTCCAAAAGCGTCGCAAGGCGCTTGTCGAAATTCTTCACCGGTTTGCATTTGATGTAGAGGCACTCCGCCTCGTCCGTAAAAATCCTTCTCTTTGCCATCGTATTCCTCCGAACACTTTATCAGTTTATTATAGCGCTTAATCCCTTCTTGAGGCAAGCCTAGAACATATCCTGCGGGTTGATCTCCACCCCCGAGGCTTCGCCGGTCCTGTTTGCGTCGTAATAGCCATAAATGGCGCGCAGCGCGGCCACGGTGTGCTTGGTGCGCGCGAGCTTGCCCAGCACCTGGTAGCGGTACTGCCCTTGCCTGCGCCGAACGGGCGCGGGGGAAGCGAAGAGGAAGAGCAACTCGCGCGGGTCCGCGCCATCCGCCTTGAGCGCCCCGGCGAGCGCTTCGCCAAGGCCCGCGGCAAACGCCTCGCTCATGCGATAGAGCGCATCCTCATCCTCGCCCGTGAAGAGCACGCGCACGAAAAGCGAGAACGGCGGGAAGAGCGCCGCGCGGCGCAGGGCGATTTCATAATCATAAAAGCCAAGGTAATCGTGGCGCGAGGCAAACTCGATCACCGGATGCTCGGGCGTGTAGCTCTGGATGACGACCTTGCCGAGTTTCTCCGCCCGGCCCGCCCTGCCCGCAACCTGCGTGATGAGCTGAAACGTGCGCTCGCCGCTGCGGTAATCGGGAATGTGCAAGGTCGAATCTGCGGCGATGACGCCTACGAGCGTGACGTTTGGGATATCCAACCCCTTGGCGATCATCTGTGTGCCGATAAGCACCTGCGCTTTCCCCGAGGCAAAGTCCGCAAGGATCTCGTAATGCGCATTTTTCGTGCGAGTGGTATCAAAGTCCATGCGAAGCGCACGCACATCGGGGAAACTCAACTGGAGCTGCTCCTCGACCTGCTGCGTGCCCACGCCGAAATACTTCAGATATGGTTTGCCGCACTGGGGACAGGTCTCAGGGATGCGTGCGCTCCTGCCGCAATAATGGCACTTCATGGCGTTCTCCATCTTATGGTAGGTCATGGAGACGTCGCAATCCGGGCATTTCATCACGTATCCGCAGCCGCGGCAGGAGACGAAAGTCGAATAGCCCCGGCGGTTGATAAACAGGATCGCCTGCTCGCCGGCCGCAAAGCAGCGCGCAAGCTCCTGATAGAGCGCCCCGCTGAAGATGCCGCTGTTGCCCGAGAGGAACTCCCGGCGCATATCCGCCACAACTACCTCGGGCATGGGAGCTTCGTTGATGCGCTCGGGCAGCTCGAGCAATGCGTATACGCCGGCCTTCGCCTTGCGATAGGTGGCGACCGAGGGTGTGGCGCTGCCGAGCACCAACACCGCGCCGTTCAAGGCCGCGCGGCGGGCAGCCACCTCTGCGGCGCCGTAGCGAGGCGTGATTTCGGAATGGTACGAGGGTTCGTGTTCCTCATCCACCACGATGAGGCGGAGGTTTTCCAGCGGGGCAAACACGGCGCTTCTGGCGCCGACGACAACATCCACAAGGCCCAGGCGGATCCTTCGCCATTCGTCATAGCGCTCGCCCGGGGAAAGGCGCGAATGCAACACGGCAACGCGCTCCCCAAAGCGGCTGCGGAAGCGGTCTGTCGCCTGCGGGGTGAGCGAAATCTCCGGCACGAGCACGATGGCGCGGCCGCCCTCCGAGCGCACGCGCGCGATGGCTTGCATGTAGATTTCGGTCTTGCCGCTGCCGGTCACGCCATGCAGCAGGCAGATGCCGGAGCGCTCTGTTAATTTTTGCTCGATGGCGTGCAGCGCCTGAGCCTGCGCACCCGTGAGCGCAAGCGGTTCGCTCGGCTCTATTTTGCCGTTGAGGAAAGGCTTGCGAAAAGCGACTCGCCCCTCCTGCACAAGAATACCCTTTTTGATCAGCGCCGCAATCGCGGGACCCGCGCCCGGCACAAAGGCTGCGATATCCCCCGCGCTCATCGCGGTTTTTGCGGCGCAGAGTAGCTCCACAATCTCGCTTTGCACCGGCGCGCGGGACATGCCGTCCTTCTTTTTGAGCGAGGCGAGCGCGGCTTGGGCATCCACATCCGGCGCGAGCGTCACCGTGCGCACGCGCTTCTCCTGCACCCTGCCGCCGCGAAGCTGCGCGGGGATCATGAGCCGCAGCGCGTCCACGAGCAGGCAGTGATACGCATCGCGTATCCAATAAGCCAGGCGGATCTGCTCGCCGGTAAGCGCGGTGTAAGGCTCCATCGCGCGCAGCACGTTCTTGAGGCGGAATCCTTCCTCTTCAAAAGAATCCGTCACCTCAAGCACGAAGCCCTCCACCGCCTTGTTGCCGGCGCCAAAGGGCACGAGCACGCGGTGGCCGGGCATAATTGTGAGTTGCTCCGGGATCGCATAGGTGAAAAGCCTGTCCACATTGGCGTGGGCAATGTCGATGATCACGCGCGCGTACACGTCCCCCGCCTCCTTTCACGTTTCCCATCTTTTCCTTATATTCTATCATATTCTTATGGGGATGGGCAGGGGGCAGCAAAGCCGCAGCGCCACCGCGCAAAATATGGTATAATCGGGCAAATGAGGGCAGGAGGAACGCCGTGAGCAAAACCGTTTGGAAGTTCTGTTTCGATTTTCTCGAAGGGCAGGAGAAATGGCTCAACCGCATGGCGCAAAGAGGCTGGCGGCTGACGGGCTGCGGCCGGGCGCGCTATACGTTTGAACCCGCCGCCCCGGGCGCATACGAGTACGCCGTGGTGTATTTAGCCGGCCAACCCTCCGACATGGTTAGGGATTACGGCCACTATCTTGAATTGCGCGGCCTTCGCGCGTTTGCCAAGAGCATGACGCTCAACTTTTCTTTCGGGAAAACCCGCTGGCAGCCTTATGAGAATCAAGCGCAGAGCACGCTCCCCCAGGCGGGTGAATATGGAAAGGAGCTGCTGATCCTCGAACGGGAAAGCGGCGGCGAGGCCTTCAGCCAAACGACGAGCGCAGCCCTGAGCGCCCATGCCTACCGGAGCGCGGGAAGAACCTACCTGCAAACCCTTGTGATGGTGCTCGCGCTGGTTCTTGCCACTTTCCTGCCCACGGCCAGAACGCTCTCGGCGCCCATTGTGTGGACGCTGCGCGCCATCCTCATGGCCTTCGCCCTCTTCTACGCAGCGCTTTGCGTTTATTACACCCTCCTCGCGAGCAGGTCAACAGAAGGATAGCCCTTTAGCGCATCTGCGCCCCCAAAAGCAAAAGCCCCGCACAAAGCGGAGCCTGCGCAAAGCAAACGCCTTCTATTTCGCGTTTTCCTCGGGATAAGTGATTTTCAGCTTGCCTGCATCCAGCTCGTCGACGGCGACGGACACCGCCTTGCGGTCGTTGAGCATGTCGTCGTGCCCGATCAGCTGGCGCGCACGTTTGGCGACGACCGAAACGAGCATATAGCGGCACTCCACCTTTTTCTGCATTTCTCCGATGGCCGGCTTGTTGATCATAAAAAACTTAATCCTCCTTCATAATTTCGTTGAGTAAAGCGCAGCGGGGCGTGCGAAGGCGCTCCGCGCGCAGGATGCATGCGACGTCCTCCTCTGCGAGGCCGAGCTCGTCGTTCACTACGAGATAATCATACCCGGGCAGGCATGCCATTTCCTCTCGCGCGATGGCATAACGCCGGCTGATCTGCTCTGCCGTTTCCGTGCCTCGATGCTCGAGCCGCGCATGTAGCGCGCGCATCGAAGGCGGAGCGATGAATATCGTAATTGCCTCTGGACGCTTGCGCTTGACGTTGCGCGCGCCGTTCACATCGATTTCCAAGATGACATCGAAGCCCGCCGCCAGCGTTTCATCCACAAATTTCTCGGGAGTTCCGTAGTAGTTCATGCCGAACACGTCCATATATTCAAGCAGCTCATCCGCACGGATCATTTGCTCGAATGCCTCCCGCGTGACAAAATGATAGTGCCGCCCGTCCACTTCGCCGGGGCGCGGCGCACGCGTGGTTGCGGAAACGGACATGCGAAGCTGCGGGTCTTTTTTGAGCAGCGCCTCGCAGATGGTGCCCTTGCCCACGCCCGAAGGGCCGGATAT
>CAYNDC010000152.1:0-3625 GCA_964396085.1 uncultured Clostridium sp.
AGGAAAATGCGAAGCAGCGTGGTCTTCCCGCAGCCGTTCGCACCCAGGAGAAACACGCGCTCGCCTTTTTTTACGAGGAGGTTCGCGTTTTTAAATACCTTTTTGCCGCCGTAGGATTTACAAAGGCCGCGGGCGACAGCCACGTCGTTGCCGCTGCCGGCACGCGCCTGAAAATGGAAGCGGATAGAGGCCGTCTCGCGCTCCGGCGCAACGAGCGTCGCGCGCAGGCGCTCGGCCTGCTTCTGTTTGGAAGCGGCGGTGATGAAGTTGCGCTCCTGCCCCCAGCGGCGCTGCTGCTCGACGATGCGCTCGATGCGGGCAATTTCCTTTTGCGTGCGCGCGTATTTGCGGCGCAAAAACTCCTGCTCGTCGGCCATCAGCTCGGCATGGCGGGAATAGTTGCCCTCGCTCAGGTAGAAATGCGCGTTCTTCAGCTCCATCGTGCGGTTGGTAACATGGTCGAGGAAATAGCGGTCGTGCGAAATCACGATGAACGCGCCCGCGTAGCCCCGCAAGAATTCCTCCAGCCAGGTGATGGCATCCAGGTCGAGGTGGTTGGTCGGCTCATCCAGCAAAAGAAGATCCGCGCCGGAGAGTAGCACGCCCGCGAGCTGCGCCTTGTTGCGCTGCCCGCCGCTCATTTGGGCGAGGGGCTTTTGCAGCTCCTCCTCCGTGAAGCCAAGGCCCAGGAGCGTCGCGCGCGTGCGGCTCTTGTAGGTGAGGCCGCCGTCGAAGGCAAATCGCTCGCTTAACTCGTGCTGGCGTAAAATGAGCGCGTCAAGCTCCGCGCCCGCCGCGCCCTCGAGGCGGCCGGCAAGGGATGCGAGTTCCGCTTCCAGGTTGATGAGCCCCTCGAACGCGCGAAGGGTCGCCTCATATGCGGTTTGCGCCGTGTCCGCGAGGGTCTGCTCCATCGTCATAACACGCGCGCCGCGGCTGCGGTAAATGCTGCCGCCATCGGGCGCTTGCGTCCCGGCGAGCATGCTTAAAAGCGTGGTTTTCCCGCAGCCGTTGACGCCCACGAGGCCCACGCGGTCCCGCTCGTTGATTTCAAAGCTCACGCCGTCGAACAAAACGCGCTCGACGAACGCCTTTTTTAGATCGTGTACCGATATCACAGGCATAAAGCCAAACTCCTGATTCTTATTCCGGGCGGATCAGCCAGATATCCCGCCCCTTCTCCTTGGCATAGGCCACGGTGTTGCGCGTGCCGCCGGGTTTGCCGTCGTACACGGCAATGACGAGCGCGCTGTTGTCGACCATGTAGCGGTTGCGAAGAATCATGCTGTGGGAGCCGTTATGCTGCGCGCACACCACACAACGGGCGCTGCCAAGCACCAGTGCCTCATAACGCTCTCGATGGGCGCGCGGCAAAGTGAGCGCATAGCCCGGCGAGGGAACGGCGCACACAAGCTCCATCTCGGGCAGCACGCGAGCGAGAGCGAGCACGGCCTCCGCTGCGTAGGTGTCCACCCCCTGCGCCATGCCACAGAGGAACGTGCGGTAGCCGCGCGCGTAGGCGGATGTTATTCCCTCCACGAGGCGCAGCTTGAGCGCGACGCAGCGCGCATCGCTCTCGTCCTCTCCCCAGGGAAGCTTCATGGGGCGGTAACCGGTGAAGCAGGCGGTTTGGGCAAGGGCCATGCTCAATACCGGTTGCGGACCTTTTCGGCAAAGCCCAAAAAGTCTTTGAGGGCGAGGGTTCGTCCGTCGTCGAGCACGATAGTGCCCGTAAAGCGTCCAAACACCTGGTGCTGGTCCGATTCGATCACGAGCGCGCTCGTGTGCGCCGCACGGTCGAGGATGGGCACAAAGTCCATTTCAAAGCGGCCGTCGTCGCTCGAAAACGTCCAGGGCTTAAGGTAATCATCCCCGGGGATATGAAAGGTCACCCCGGAAAGTTTGTGCGCCTTGCCCTCGTAAAGCACGAGGTTTTCGCTCGCGGCAGTGGTGTTCCCAAAGCCGTAGCCGATGTTGAAGCCCAGCGGCTTGCCCGCCAAGAGGCCGTTGGCGCTGCCCCAATACCAGGTGTTGTCATAGGTCCACACGCCGCGCCCCCAATCGAGCGTGGCGAACGCCTGCCCCGGCTCGAACGCATGCGTGAGCTTGCCGCAGCTGAACCCGCCCGTAACCGGCATGCAGTTGATTTTTTGGTTATAGTAAAAATGCCGCTTCTTGTGAAAGGGCGTGGCGATGACCATGGAATCCATCTCCGGCTGCTCAAGGCGAAGCTCCGCCTCGAGTGTTTCCCCGTCGAGGAAATTCGCAAAGCGACAGGAAATCAGCCGTTCGCCCGGCTTAGCGCGAAAGGCCATCTGTACGCGCTTGTCCCCGTAGAGCGTGTCCCCCGCGGCGGAGGTTTCGGGCAGCATGAATTTCCCCATGGGGAATGCAGTCATGACGGTGACGG
The DNA here is from genome assembly GCA_964396085.1 of uncultured Clostridium sp. GTDB lineage: Bacteria > Bacillota > Clostridia > Christensenellales > CAG-138 > Phil1. The sequence continues at coordinate 2,411 of CAYNDC010000152.1, forward strand.
TCCGTTCCCGGGCCTGTGTGAAGTCGATGACGCTCGCCGAGATCAAGCCCATGTAGGAATTGTCCGCAATCGTAAAGGCGATGCCGTAACGCTCGTCGCAGGCAATATAATAATCCCATTCCTTAATGCGCAGCTTCCCCGCGCGGATATCCGCACGGCGGTAGACGGATAGAAGGCTCCGCGCCCAGCCGGGTTCGGCGATATCGCCGGCGGCGTTGAGAAGCGGCGCGCTTTTGGTGATTTCGTGCTGCATGCCTGGAACCTCCTTGTGCCTTGAGAATCTGATCGTGTTAATTATAATCGTTGGGCGTTCTGCCCGCAATATGAACATTTTTCTCGATCGCTCGACAAATGCCGCATTTGCCTATATAATTGCCCTATGGAAAACAAATGGAGTATAAAACGGGAGCGAAAAGCACGCCTTGCTGCGGTGCTCAAGAGCCTGCGTATACCGCTTTTAACGGCGGCAGGCATCTTTGTCGTAGCGTTTTTTGTGATTCCGTTCGCCTTCAACGGCATGGATGCGCCCGCGGCCCTCGCGCTCGAAGTGGGCGATACGGCGGCGGTTGCGCCCACGCCCTTGCCAACGCCCCTCGCGCCCGGCGTCGATCCGCTCGTGGAGGAAACGCCTGCGCTCGTGCAGGAGGCGGAGCCGGATGGGGGCGATGCGCAGATGCCTGTCCCCGCGCTCCAGTTCGGCGGTACGGATAAACAGGTTGCGCTCATCCAGCAGCAGCTCATGCACCTTTGGTATATGGAGAGCGACGAGCCAACGGAATACTTCGGCCCGGCGACCGAAGCCGCCATCCGCCGCTTTCAGCGCTCGCATTTCATGAAGGAGACCGGCGTTGCCGATGCGCAGACCCAAGCGGTGCTCTTCTCCGAGAGCGCCAAGCCCTATGTGCTCGAGAAGGGGTATTCGGGCGAGGATGTGCGTGCGCTCCAGTTGCGCCTGGAGGAGCTTGGCTATTATGCCGATAAGAGCAACGGCTATTTCGGCACGGCCACCACCCGCGCGGTTTCGGCCTTTCAGACGAAAAACCGGCTCGGGGCGAGCGGCGCGGTTGATTTTGATACCAAGGACCTGATCTTCTCCCCGGCGGCACGGCCCGCGGTAGACCCCACGCCCCCTCCCTCGCCGACCCCGACGAAAACGCCCAAAGTGACGCCCACCCCGTCGAGCTCGCCTAAGACCTCCGCGGGTACGACGGCGAA
>CAYNDC010000152.1:3635-4068 GCA_964396085.1 uncultured Clostridium sp.
CCCCCACGCCGACGCCGACCAAAACACCTAGGGTGACGCCCCCTGCCTCGAGTTCTCCCACCCCGACAAAGACGCCCGCCGCGTCGAGTTCGCCCAAGCCTTCTGCGAGCGCGACGGTGAAGCCCAGCGCCACCCCCGACGGTGGCTGGGAAGCGCCCATAGACACCCCGGCGCAAACCGCCTCGCCGACCTTTACGCAAACGCCCGTCATCGCCGATGGCGACGTGGACGATTTCATCGCCGTCGCCAAGGAGCAGTTGGGCAAACCCTACGTCTACGGCGCCAAAGGGCCGGATTCGTTCGATTGCTCGGGTCTCGTGTACTACTGCCTGCGCTCCGTGGGCGTAAAGGTCAGCCGCTATTCGGCCTCCGGTTTCTCGCAGATGGATTCCTGGACGACCGTCTACGGCAAGGATAACTTGCGGCGCGGCGA
>CAYNDC010000153.1:0-4059 GCA_964396085.1 uncultured Clostridium sp.
ACGCGGGGCGACATCGAAAAGGGCGACCTGGTGCAGTTCACCAAGGAGCACGGTTTGACCGGATGGGCGCCCACGCAGGGGCACATCCCCTCCGGCGTGCCGTATATCGGCTTTGCACGCGAGGATATCCTTTCGGGCAAGCTGCGCCGCGTGATGATCATCGGCAAAGGCTCGCTCTTCCTGGGCCGCATGACCAACCTGTTTGACGGTGTATCCTTCGTCATCGACGCCAACGATGGGCTCGTTGCCGGAGAAAGCCTTGGGGAGGCGCAGGTGAAGAAGATGATTGCCCGGGCAATGAAGGATTTTGCACAAAGTCTCATGGGACAGGCCGAGTAAGGCGGTGCGGTATGAATAAACTCGAAAAGATCGTCGCTACGACGTTCATGCAAATGGCAGAGGGCCTCGAGAGCGGCTCTTACGGACAAAGGCCCAGAATTGCCCTCACGGGCATGGGCAGCGAACACGGGGAAGAAAACGCCATGGAAGCCGCGCGCATGGCATGCGCACGCGGCGTGGACGTTTACTACATCGGCACGCTCAAAGCACAGGGCGTTACGAGCGTGATCGTCAACACCGAGGAGGAAGCCCACAAGGAAATGGAGCGGATGCTCGATGCGCATGAGCTTGACGGGGCCGTCACCATGCACTATCCGTTCCCCATCGGCGTTTCCACCGTGGGGCGCGCCGTAACCCCCGCGAAGGGGAAGGAGATGTTCATCGCTAACACCACCGGCACGTCGAGTGCGGATCGCATAGAGGGCATGGTGAAAAACGCGGTGGACGGCATCATCGCCGCCAAAGCCTGCGGCATCCCAAACCCGCGCGTGGGAATCTTAAACGTGGATGGCTCAAGGCAGGCTGAGATGGCGCTCATGACGCTCAACTCTCAGGGCTATGCCTTCGATTGGGCCTGTTCCGCCCGCAGCGACGGCGGCGCGATCATGCGCGGCAACGATGTGCTTCAAGGCACGCCGGATGTGTTGGTGTGCGATTCGCTCACCGGCAATGTGCTCATCAAGATGCTCTCAGCCTATATGACCGGCGGCAGCTTTGAGGCGACGGGCTTTGGCTACGGCCCCGGCATCGGCGAGAATTATGAAAAGCTCATCCTCATCATCTCGCGCGCCTCCGGTGCGCCGGTGATCGCAAACGCGTTGGAATATGCCGCGCAGCTTGTGCGCGGGGATGTGTTCCGCATCGCCAAAGAGGAGTTTGCCAAGGCAAAAGGCGCGGGCCTTCAGGAAATTCTGGCTGCGCGCAAAACCTCCGCGAAACCCGAAGCGGAGGCGGCAATCACGCCGCCCCCTGCCGAGCCTTGCACAGCATCTATCGCCGGTATCGAGGTGATGGACCTTGAGGATGCGGCGAAAACTCTGTGGAAGGCCGGCATTTATGCCGAAACCGGCATGGGCTGCACAGGCCCGCTGGTGATGATGGGTGAGGCGAATTACGAAAAATCGCTCGCGCTTTTGCGCGAGGCGGGCTATGTAAGTTAAAAGGCACGTTTGTTTCAATCAAAGCCGGGGCGTCAGCCCCGGCTTTGCCTGTTAAAAAGGATTGTTCAATGCTTTTATTCCGCCGCGGCGGGAAAGCGGAGCATGACGCGGGTGCCACGGCCGGGTGTGCTCGTAAGGCTGACGGTGGCGTTGTGCGCCTGTGCGGCATGCTTGACGATCGAAAGCCCGAGGCCGGTGCCGTCCGTCTGGCGGGAATGGCTCTTGTCCACGCGGTAGAAGCGCTCAAACACGCGGGAGTGATATTCCGCAGGGATGCCGATGCCCGTATCCGATACGACGAGGGAAACGCCATCCGCCTCGCGCCGCACGAGCACATCCACCCGCCCGTTCTCCTTGTTGTATTTGATCGCATTGTCCATGAGGTTATACGCAATCTCGTAAAGAAGCCGCCTTGTGCCTATAACTTGCGCGTGCTCCCCGCCGAGGGAAATGACAACGTTGCGGGTTTTTGCCGCGTCCTCGAGCGCCCGCGCTGCTTCCGACACAAGCGCGAGGAGGTCGACCTCTTCGCGCGGGAGCACGATGCCTTCATCGAGTTGGGAGAGGCGGATGATGTCCTCGATGAGCGTCACGAGCCGCAGGGCTTCCTGGCGGATGCGCCCGGCAAAGCGCGGGATGTCCTCGTTTTTGGCAAGGCCGTTCTCAATCAGCTCCGCGGTGCCCATGATCGTATGCAAGGGCGTCTTGAGCTCATGCGACACGTTAGCGGAGAACTCGCGCCGGAGTTGCTCCGCGTGCGCCTTTTGCGTGATATCAAAGGCGAGCAGGGCGACGCCTGCGGTCTTGCCCGAGCTGCGAACTGGGTTTGCGATGACCTGATAGCTTCCACCGTCGAGCCGCATGACATGCTGGGCATGCTTCCCGCCCTGCGCCGCGCCGACGAGCTGCTGCATGGCGAGGCTGCGCTCGAGGGTGAGGATATCCTGCCCAAGGCAGTCTCCCTCCACGCCCAGGAGCCTGGCGGCCGCGGGGTTAATGCTTAAAACGGCGTTGTCCTCGTTGAGGAGGATGAGCCCCTCGTTCATGTTGTCCGTAATGGCGGCGAACTCGTCCTGCTTGCGGCGAAGCTCCTCGAGATGGCTATTGATTTGCTTGCGCTGCTTCTCGATGCGCGTGAGCAAGGGGGAGAGCTCCTCGTAAGCGTCGTTGTCGAGCGGGTGTTCAAGATCGAGCGCGTTGAGCGGCTTGACGATGCGAACCGAAAGCCTCCGCGCAAGCAGCGCCGAAAGCGCGAGGGCAAGCGCAAGCACGCCCATGAGCGGCCAGAATAGCTCCAGCGTGAGCCTCCAGATCGAATGCTGCACCAGCGCCGCGCGCAGGACGGTGCCGTCGGGCAGCCGTTCGGCGCGGTAGAGCGTTTTTTCTGCGAGGGTTTCAGAGATACGCTCGCTATCGCCAAAGCCAAGGGCAAGCGCTTCCTGCACCTCCTCGCGCTCGAGATGGTTCTCCATGCCCGAAGCTGCGGCCTCGTTGTCGTAGAGAACGCTTCCGTCCGCGGCGATCCAGGTGAGGCGTACGCCCTCGGTGTTGAGGGCGGTAAAGTAGGATAAGCCCTCCTCCCAAACGCCGCGGGCTGCGAGCGCACTCAGCGAGGCGAGCTGCATCTTTTGCCGGGAAACGAAGTAACCGTACACGATACCGAGTACGACCATGAGGCTCGCCAGCAGTGCCATCGCCGCAACGAGGAAAATGGAACGGAAGATCTTTCTTGTCAAGTGCTCCTCGCCTCCATTCGGTAGCCTACGCCGCGCACCGTTTCAATCAGCATGCCGCCCGCGCCGAGCTTTTGCCGGAGCATTCGGATGTGAACGTCCACCGTGCGCGTTTCCCCGCCGTAGTCAATGCCCCATACTTCGCCAAGCAGCATGTCGCGTGTAAAAGCCATGCCGGGATGGGCGAGAAAGAGGCGCAGCATTTCGAATTCTTTATAGGTAAGCTCCACGCGGTTGCCTTCAACCGTGACCGCGTGCCGCTCGAGATCCATTTCGATGGGGCCCATGCGAAGCGCGCTCTGCCCGGCCTTGGGCGCCGTGCGCCGCAGCACCGCGCGCACGCGCGAGGCCATTTCCATCATGCCAAAGGGTTTGGCGAGGTAATCGTCCGCGCCCCCATCCAGAGCAGTGACCTTGTCATATTCCGCGCCGCGCGCCGTCGCCATCACGACGGGGATCTCGCGCGTTCGTGGGTTTGCCCGGAGCGTTTTGAGGATCGCGATGCCGTCCTGGCCCGGCAGCATCACATCGAGCAGCACAAGCTCGGGCAGCCTGTCTGCAAGCGCCGCGAAGAAAGCCGTGCCGTCTGCGAAACCCTCAGCCTCGAAGCCCGTTTGGCGAAGCGTATAGACCTCCATCTCGCGGATGCTCTCATCGTCCTCCACGCAGAAGATCATAGTTCGGCCTCCCCCTTGTGGATGCCGGTGAGGGAAAACTCCACCCACTCTGCGATGTTGACGGCGTGGTCGCCGATGCGCTCAAAGTATTTGGCGATCATCAACAGGTCGAGCGCGTATTCGCCGTCCTCCGGGTTGGCGGCGATGTCG
>CAYNDC010000154.1:0-4022 GCA_964396085.1 uncultured Clostridium sp.
GCGCTTGGCCGCGAGCGCCTCTTCCATATATTGCGTGATCATCACGACCGTGATGCGCTCCTCCCTGTTTAGGCGCGACACGGTTTCGATGATCTCCCGCCGCCCGCGCGGGTCGAGCATGGCGGTCGCCTCGTCGAGCACGAGCACCTCCGGCTGCATGGCGAGCATGCCGGCGATGGCGATCCTTTGCTTTTGCCCGCCCGAGAGCATGTGCGGCGCGCCGGTGGCGTATTTGCTCATACCCACGGCCGCGAGGGCCTCGTCAACGCGCAAGCGGATTTCTGCGCTGGGCACGCCGAGGTTCTCCGGCCCGAAGGCCACGTCCTCCTCGACGATCGTCGTGACGAGCTGGTTGTCCGGGTTTTGAAAGACCATGCCCACCCTCTGGCGGATGGCGAGGGTGTTCTCTGCCAGTGCCGTATCCATGCCATCCACAAGCACTTTGCCCTCGCAGGGTAAAAGCAATGCGTTGAGGTGCTTGGCGAGCGTGCTCTTGCCGCTGCCGTTGTGGCCGACCACGGCGAGGAACTCGCCTTTTTCTATCGAAAGCGTCACATCCTCCAAAGCGGGGCGGCCCCCGTCCTCGTAGCGGTAGGTGACGTTTTGAATCTCGATCATCACGGCGCGTTTCGCCCTTTCTACATAAAATTCCAAAGTATTATTATAGCCCAATTGACCGGCAAAAGCAAACGCAGGCGTGGGAGACGCCGCTTGCAACCTCGAACCCTCGTCAAGGGGACTGCCCGTTTCCACTTTCCAGCGCGGCTCTCCCTATGAGCGGCATTGCCTTAGAGAAGTCTTTTCATATCCTCGGGCACCGGCGCGCAAACATCGAGGATCTCTCCGCTGACCGGGTGCTTGAGGCGCACGCGGGCGGCGTGCAGCGCGGGCCGTGCGATGAGGGCGTGGTTTTCCTCGCCGTAGAGCCAATCCCCCGCAAGCGGGCAGCCGATGTACGACATATGCACGCGTAGCTGGTGCATCCTGCCGGTGCGCGGCACGAGGCGCACGAGGGAAAGGCCGTTTTTCGTATCGAGCGTTTCGTATTCGCTCAACGATGGGAGGCCGTCGGCGCGCACCGCTCTTTGATAGCGCGAGCCTTCAGCGTAGCCCGTGGGCGCGTCGATCACGCCCGCGCGGGGATCGGGGACGCCCACGCATACGCCCAGGTATTCCTTATAGAAATCCTCCGTGCGCAGCATGCGGCGCAAAAGCTCGTGAACGTAACCGGACTTGGCAAACGTCATTGCGCCGGAGGTGCCGCGGTCGAGGCGGCTCACCGGATGCGGGATGACGCAGTCCGGCAGATACCACGCGAGCGCGGCTTCTGCCGTTGGCATGTGCGCATCGCGCGAGGAGGCATGGGCGGCCATGCCCGCGGGTTTGTCGATGATGATGATGTCCTCGTCCTCGTAGAGCACGGCAAACGCCGCCTCTTTGGGGGCGGGGCGCTTGGCAGGATCATCCGAAACATCCGCGCGCAGCACGTCCCCCTCATGCACGCGCGCCGTGGTAAACACGCGCGCTCCGTTTAGGGTAATGCCCGTCTCGCGCTGCTTGATCCTGCGCATCAGCGTTAGGGATACGCCAAGCTCGCGCGCGAGCACGTCCCCGACGCTGCGCCCGGCAAGCTGCGGATCGATTGTAAGCGTAATTTCCCTCATGGGCTGAGCATATCACCCGAGCGCGATTTCGTCCAGCGTGCCCAATGTAATTCCCGTATAGTAGTGCTCAAGGATCTGCTCGTAGCTCGCGCCGCCCTTCGCCATGGCGTTTGCGCCGTACTGGCTCATGCCAACGCCGTGGCCGTACCCCTTGGTATCGATGCGCACCTCGTTTTTTGAAACGGATATCGTAAATGCGGCGCTTGGCAACTCGAGCGCGGCGCGAAGCGCGCGCCCCGTAATGGTGACCTCCCCCAGACGCACGTTGAGGACCCGCCCGCCTGTGGAGCGGGAGAGGACCTCAACCTGTTCGCCCAGCGACGAAGCCTTGAGCTCCGCCTTGGGATATTTTTTGTTGACGGCCTTGGCGAAGGCCTTGAGCGTATAGGTGAAAGTATCCTCGTAATGGGAGGCGCTCTCCTCGCCGGGGCTTATGACGCTCACGAGGTAGGGAATGTCTGCGCCGAACACATCCGCCGCATCCTCGGTTGCGCCGCCGGAGGTGGAGTGGTAGAGCGCATCGATGGGACGGCCTTCGTAGAGCGCGACAACGCCCGCCGTGTCGCGAAGCGCCTCGTCGATCTTCGCCTCATAAAACGCCGCGTTTTCGCCCCACTGCTCGAGCAGGGTTTCGCGCGCGCGCCATGCCTGGCAGCAGGTGCTATCGGAGCATACGTCAGCGCCGTGCCTGCCGCAGGCCTTGCCGCCGCATTGGGAAAGCCGCCGCGCGGCGTATGTGCGGGCGGATACCGCCTGTGCCTTGAGCGCTTCAAGGAAAAAGGAGGCGGGCATCTCCGCGCCCACGACGCCAAAGAGATATTCCTCAAGCGGGAGCGTGCGCACTTTTCCGGCGCGCGCGTCATACAGGCTCAGGGTGTAGCTCTGGCCGGCGGGCGGGGGTTCGCTGCTTCCGGCGCGCAGGGCAAGGCAGCCGCGCACGAGCGCAACCACGATAAAAAGCACAGCCGCCACCAGGGGCAGGCGCAGGCGTGCGAAGGAACGCGTTCTTCTCATGTTCATACCTATTAGGAAAGCGAGGAATTATGTGCGGTTACGGTTTATATATACTTTATCTTTCCAGTATGCTTCATATTACTGTTGAAATTGGAGAACGCAAAAAGTATAATATTATTTGTATATTTGTATCATTGTGTTATCAATGCTTGTTCCGGATCGGGGGTGCAGTCGTTGATTGAGAACCGTTCGCATGCAGCGCCCTGTGCTCTCTCCGCAAGCCAGATGAACATTTGGAATGCGGAGCGGGCTTTTTCGGGGACTGCCATAAACGCCATTTGTACGACCATTCGTATTCAAGGCTCGCTGGATGTTGCCGCGCTGCAAAAGAGCCTCGATGTGATCATGCGCGGCGAGGATCAACTGCGCGCGCGCATCGGCGTCGACGAGGGCAAACCCTACCAATACATCGCACCCTATGAGCACCGGCTTTTTCCGGTGTTCGATTTCACAAAAACCGACAGCGACGGCCTTGGCCACTGGGAGGATACGATCGCGCGCGAGCCGATCCCCCTTGTGGACGCACCGCTCGTCGATTTTCGCATTTTCAGGCAGAGCGAGTCCGAGGGCGGCATCATCGTCAGAACCCACCACATCATTTCAGACGGCTGGTCGCAGGTGCTGCTGAGCAACCGAATCGCAGAAACCTACCTCGCGCAGATCTCCGGGCAGGAAACGCCGGCGGTATTCAGCCCGCCCTACCGGCTGCATGTGGAGAAGGAGGCGCAATACGGCGCCTCGCGCACGTATGACAAGGACGTCGCCTTCTGGCGCGAGCGGCTCGCCTGCTTCGAGGGCGCCTCCGCCGTGAAGGAATGCCACGCGGCGGTCATCAGCCCCGTGGGCAGGCGTAAAACCTATCGCCTCTCGCACATGCTCAACCACCTGATCCACGACTTTTGCGATAAATACCGCGTGGCGCCGTTCGCCGTGTATTACATGGCGCTGGCGATCTATCTCAACCGCGTTTCGGGCGCAACGCGTTCGGCCATCGGCGTTCCCGTGTTCAACCGCGTCGACCATCAGGATAAAAGCACGCTGGGAATGTTCGTGAGCACGCTCCCCTTCCTAGGCACCATCGACGAAAACTGGTCCTTCGCGAAGTTCAACACGGAGCTTACGGAGCAGTGGTTTGAGCTTCTGCGCCACCAGCGCCTGCCGTTTTCCAACATCATTGAGCTTGCAAAACAGAGCAACCCGGACTCGGGCGGCCTCTTCCACACCGTGCTCTCCTACCAGACCAGCCGCATTTACAAAAGCGACGACGCGCTGGTGAGCTTCTCCGGCCGCTGGCATTACAGCGGCTATCAGGGCGAGCATTTGCTCATCCACCTGAGCAGCATG
>CAYNDC010000155.1:0-4011 GCA_964396085.1 uncultured Clostridium sp.
GCCCTTCGGGAGGCCAGGGAGCGCGGCGCGCAGGTGCTCTCCATCGTCAACGTCGTGGGTTCCTCCATCGCCGTCGAGAGCACAGACGTACTCTACACCTGGGCAGGGCCGGAAATCGCCGTGGCGACCACCAAGGCGTACAGCACGCAGCTCGCGCTGATGCAGCTTTTCACCATCTACCTCGCCAAGCTCCGGGGCGGGCTCACCCCCCATGAGGCGAAGGCCGAGGTGGAGGCGCTGCTGCACATGAGCGACGCGCTCGAAGCGCTGCTTTCGGATACGTCGCAGCTTCAATACCTCGCCTCGCTTTACTTCAACCGGAGGGATATCTTCTTCATGGGGCGCAACATCGACTATGCGCTTGCGCTCGAGGGTTCGCTCAAATTGAAGGAGATCTCCTACATCCATTCCGAAGCCTACGCCGCGGGGGAGTTGAAGCACGGCACGATCTCTTTGATCGAACCGGGCACGCTCGTCGTCGCCCTGTTGACGGGCGCGCGGCTGCACGCGAAGATGCTCAGCAACATCCGCGAGGTCAAGGCGCGCGGAGCGACGGTCATCGCCATTACAACGCTCCCCATCCCCCTCGACCCCGCTCATCCCGATGGCAATCCGGATCATATCATCACGCTCCCCGCCTGCTCCGAGTTGTGCACGCCCTCGCTCTCGGTTGTGCCGCTCCAGCTTTTTGCCTATTATGTTGCTCTGCTTAAGGGCTGCGATATCGATAAACCCAGGAACCTCGCCAAGAGCGTGACGGTCGAATGACGGCTTAGCGGCTATAAATCAATGGTGAAACATGATTTGAATAAGCGGGAGCCGGTTTTCTGCCGGCCCTCTTTGCGATCAATCAAGAGCGGCCTTCGCTCTTAAAACGAAGGCCGCCGGATTGTTGCAGTGATTCACGATTAGCCGTTCCTGATTCGCGATACCCTAACCCGCGTAGGGGAGCTGGCTGAACAGGTCGTATTCGGAGACGCCGCCGATGGAGAAGCTCCATCCGTCCGCATTGCGCTCCACTTCAACCGTGCCCTGCGTGCCGTCCTCGGTGATGAAGTTCAAATAGGTTTCGCCATCCGTATCGAGCGGCACGAGGTGCGTGCCCACGGGCAACGTCGCCTCCCCGCTCGCGCCATCGAGCTTGACGGGGAACTCGGCGCCGGTAACCGCCGCCCATTCAAACGCGTCGGAACCGAGCGAGTCCGCATCGGCATGCGTCCAGACGCTGCCGGGCACGCGCTCCAGCGCGAAACCCGCCGCCGCCATGCGATATTGCGTCGTGCAGCCCCAGGAGCCCAAGAGGTTCACCACATCGGAAACCGTCACCACGCCGTTTTCGATGTTCGTTACGGAACCGTAGACAGCGGGAAGAAGATAATCTGCTTCATAATCTATCTCGGACGCGGGTTCTGCTGCGATCAGCGCGCCATCGTCGTAGCGCAAGAGCCATGTTTCATAATCGTCCGAGGCGACATCGCCGCTGATGAAAAGCTCCGTGAACCCATCCGCATCGATGTCGATGGCGAAGGCCGAGCTCGGCCCCATGATGGGCAAAGTCGCGCTGGCTTCGCGCCCGCTGTCGGAGGCGACTTGCAGCACCATCGCGTCGGTGTAGCCGTCTGCGCTCATAACAGGCTCGAAGGAAACGCGCTCGAGCGCGCCGTCCCCGTCAAGGTCCATTTCGAGGGTTTGCGCCTCGGTAAAATCCACAGCGCTGAGCGTTTCGGGTTCGGTGAAGGCGGGCGCTTTGACGGAAGAGAAACTCTTCTCCATCACGCCTGTCACGCAGGCCGTGAGCGCGTCGTCGCCGGGCGCGAGCGCGCACCACAGGGTGTAGGCGACGCCGTTTACGGACCAGGTGACGAGCCTGCCGCCCGTGGAGGCGTTTTTCGCCGCCGCGGTGAATGCCGTGCCATCCGCTTCATAATCCACGATAAACGCATCCGTGAACGTGTCGTATACGCCGGAGATGTCCCCCTCGCCCTTGCCCGCGCGGTATGTGTAGGCGAAGCCTTCCCAGGCGAAGGTCACCTGCGCGATGGCATCGTCGATGATGAAATAGGAAACGTCCGTTGCGCCCTCCGGTGCGTCGAGCGTGAGGCCAATGCCGGAAAAGGCCGCGGCGCTCTCCTGTTCCACTATGGGGTTGGGAAGCCCGGTGGTGCCGCCATCCTCAATAAGTTTGCCGATGAGCGCACACGCGCCAAGGGGAAGCGCCAGCGCGACGCACAATACGATGGCGATCGCTTTTTTCATCGTTTTATCCTTCTTTCTTGTGCGATACGGTGCGAATCAAAAACCGCGCCGTTCATTGTGTTTATACAACGTACCGGCGCAGGAAAATGTTGCAAATCGGTCTTAGCTGATGACGCCGCCGCTGTATTCGGGCACAACGGTTGTGATGTCCTGCGTGAAGCAATACTTGACGTCATCCGCAAAACCCAACCCGACCAGGCGTGAATAATGCTCGGTCACCGTAAGATCCGCACGGCCCTCGAGCCAGTCCGCATAGAGCATGCAGCATACCATCGTAAAATCCGTCGCCGCGAGCGGCTTTGCACTGGCGGCGTTGATCGCTTGGGCAATTGCGCCCGCAGCGCACAAATCATCCGCTGAAATGCGGCCCTGCGTGCCCGCGCAGACGATGAGCACATCCTCCCCGATTTCGAGCGCGCGGCGGGCAACGGCTGTGCGGTTGATCATCGCGCCGATGAGTACGGTCTTTGCGGCTTTGACGCTGTTAATGGCCGCGGTGCCGTTGGTGGTGCTCATGATGACCTGCTTGTCGCGCACGGCAAGCGGCGTGAACTCCGCGGGGGAATTGCCCAGCTGGAAATCCGGCAGCCGAATGCCGCCGCGCTCACCCGCGAGCACGCAATCCCTCGCGCCAAGGCTCATGGCAAACGCAGCAGCCTCCCCCGGGTCGATCGCGGGGACGATGCGGGAAGCGCCGTTCATGATGGCTGTGATGATGCTCGAGGAGGCCCTGAGCACATCCACAACGATCGCCGTGCAATTGGATAGCTGGTTGACCGGAAGCTTGGTATACAGCGGGATCGTATCGATTTTCATGCGATGCTCCTTCCAAACGGCAGCGACAGGCGTGCCACAAGCGATTCTGCCGCGGCCCCTGCGCTGAACAAGGCGCTTAGAGCACGGCGCGGGGCGTGGTCGCCCCTGCGGCCTTTCGTTCCCTCTACGGCGTTCATTTTAACAAACTATCTATAAGAATGCAAATAATACCGCAGTGAACGCCAGCGCGAGCGCCGCGCCCAGCGCTGAGAGCAAAAGCGCCACGGGGAGGACGCCGCGCGTCCTCTTGACGCCGATGGAGCCAAAGTAGACGGCCACCGTGTAGAACACGGTTTCGGTTGAGCCGAGCATGATGCTTGCGGCGATGCCCTCGAAGCTATCCGGCCCGCAGGAGTCGAACACATCCTTTAAAAGGGAGAGTGCGGCGCTGCCGGAAAACGGGCGCAGCACGAAGAGCGGCACCAGCTCCGCCGGCATGCCGATGCGATCGAGCGCGGGCGAGAGCAGGCGGATGAACGCCTCCAGCGCGCCGGAGGCGCGAAGCACGCGCAGCGCGATGAGCATTGCCGCGATGCAGGGCAGCACGCGGATTAGCAGCGGCAGGCCCTCGCGCGCGCCGGCAACAAAAGCGTCATAGACATCCGCGCGGCGCACGAGCGCGACCAGGAGCAAAAGCGCGATCAGCCCCGGCAGCAGCCAGCTCACGGTTTGTGCCTTTGTCGCGGAAAGACCCGGCAGGCGAACCGCGTGAGGAATACGGCTGCAATGAACATAATAAGCGAGGCGAGAAACGTCGGCATGACGACCACGAACGCGTCCTTCGAGCCGGCGGCTGTGCGCAGCGCCAGCACCGTGGCGGGGATCAGCTCGATGGCTGCCGCGTTGAGCGCGAGGAACATGCACATGTCGTCCGTCGCGACGGGACCGCCCCCGGAGGATTCGCTCATCAGCCGCATGGCCTCCAGGCCAAAGGGCGTC
>CAYNDC010000156.1:0-3988 GCA_964396085.1 uncultured Clostridium sp.
AGGGAATCCTGTATGCGGGCGCGGGAGAGGCCGCCATCCTCAGCGTGTTCGAGCCAATCAGCAGCATCGTGCTGGGCGCGCTTCTGCTCAGAGAAGCGCTGGACGCGCGCCAGGGCACGGCCAGCGCCATCATTTTGGTGAGCGTGGCCGCGCTGATGGCGGTTAACCTCATAAGGGATCGCAGGCAGGCGGAGCAGGCGAGCGCGCAGGAGGAGCTTTCGGGGCGCGGGGCGGAGCCGGAGAAACAGGAAACTTGATAAGCAAAACTTTCTATGGTACATTAGATAGTACCGATATGCATTCTCGTTATGCTTCATCGGGATGTAATTTTAGATCGATGAGCGGGTAAATAGTCCATGAACGCGTCGGATCGCAAACAAATCTCCATACAGATAGCCAAAATGTACTACCTGGATAATATGTCCCAGGCGGACATATCGGCTGCCACGAACATGAGCCGGTCGAATATCTCCCGCATCCTGAACAAGTGCATTGCGGACGGCGTCGTGGAGATCATCATACACGATACCATATCACTGCACCCCGAGATCGCGCGGGCGCTGCAGTTCTATTTTAATCTCAAGGATGTGATCATCGTTCCCACGAGCGCGTCAACCGAGCGTTTGCAGCGCAACATCGGCGAGCGCACGGCGCTGTATCTCGGCCATATACTAGAGGACGGCATGTCCGTGGGGGTCGCGCGGGGGCGTTCTCTGTACTATATCGCGAGGAACCTCAGCACCCGGCAGAATTTCCACGCGGATGTGGTGCAGATTATGGGAGGCGTATCCGTGCTCAGCTCGCCCGAGGAAGGGCAGAGCCTGTGCGCGCTGTTCGCCTCGAGGCTCAACGGCAACGCATACATTTTAAACGCGCCCCTGATCGTTAAATCTAAGCTGACGCGGCAGACGCTGCTGGGTAGCGAGTTCCTGAACCCGACCTGGCGCAAATACGACGATATCAGCGTGGCCATGTTCGAGATCGAGCATCCGCGCATGCACGTGAGTGAGCCGGGCAGTCAGCAATGGCTCTCCCGCGCCGATATCCTTCAGCTCAGCGAGGTGGGTGTGGTTTCCTGCGCCTGCGGGTATTATTTCAACGAGAAGGGGATTCCATGCAACGTAGGCATCAATGACCGCCTGCTTGCCATCCAATACGACACGCTGAAAAACGTGCGCTACTCGATCGGCATCGCTTACAGCAAGCATATGCTTGTGCCCACGCTGGGCGCGCTGCGCAGCGGCGCGATCAACGTGCTGGTGGTGGATGAAAGCCTGGCGCTTGAGCTCAACCGCTATATCATGGAGAATAAGGACGGCCAGACGTAGCCTAAGGTCGAATAACAGCCCGGGCTGCGGCCCGGATTTCATCCATCGCAAATGGGATCAGAAACCGAGTTCATAGATTTTGCCAAGAGGCTTGCTGAGGGGTTCGCATCCGCCCTCAAGCGTGCGCACCAGTTTCCCATAGGTAGCCGAAGTTGTTGGGCGCGTCCAGGATGAAGTTGTCTATCTGGAAGGTGTGGTTCCCCCAAATCAGGAAAGCCGGATCATTGTCGTTGGGGCGGTATTCCTCGACCTCTGCCAATCCCTCGCCGTGGATAGGCTGGTAGCAGTGATTCTGCTCCATCCCCGCGTCGCGGAACACCTTGCGATAGTCCGTGTCGAATGCCGGGAGCAGGATGCCAGCGCGCAGGTTTTCGCGCGTCCATTTGAGCACGACCAGGCCGAAATCGACGAGCTCTTTTTGATGGGCCGTGAACCTGCCAAGGCTCACGGGGACGCCGACTGAGCCGGAATACCCATCCACGCTCGCGGAAAGGCCGAGCTGAAAAAAGCTGACTTTGTGCAGGATGCAGTCCGACTGGGCGCGGCCGAGCGGGAACATGGCGGTTTCATCGGAGAACACATAGTTGGGCATGCCCTCGGTTACCGCGCCGTTTGCGAAAATAACGCCGTGGGCGATCCCCAGCACGTTCGCCTCCGTCATGCCAGGGTGTATTTCTTTCGGGCAGGCGTCCAGCGCCAGTTCGCAGAGCCGATAGGATTCCTTGAGGCAGATGATCTCGTTTTCGGATTTGGTGGCGCGGATTACGTGCATGATCGCGGGAGTGAACAGGATCTCCGCGTTGGGGATGCCGTCCACGATGCCCTTGTAGATGGTATAGGTGGTGTCGATGGGATTGCCGATGGAAACGCGGAGCCTGGAGGTGGCGCAGAATCCCAGCGCCTTGAGCACGTCGGCGAACGTACCATGGGGAACGGGAAAAACTCGGACAGAAAGTCCGCGCTGGAACGATAGCAGGGCAGGTCGAACACCTTGTCGCTCTTGGAGAAATGCTCGCAATAGGTGCGGCCCTCCAGCCCGCACAGCACGGCGACGTCGCCGGCCGCTGTGATCATCACGCCGATGCGCTCCCAGATCGGGGTCAGGCCGGCAAGATAGCGGACATTTTCAAAGTCGCCTTCAAAGCCGTTGAGGATGATGGCATCGATGCCGCGATCCGCTATGGCCTTCGCGACTTTCGCAATGCGTTCTTTGTACTTATAATCGGGGATTTTTATGAAGCTCACAGGAATACCTCCTCTTTGGCGTTGGTCTTATTGTGCAGCAAAAGGGAATTTTTCAGTAAAGTCGTATAAGCTAAACTGGCCTATGTCATTTTTTAATAAGAACTGTCATTTGCCAATTCTCTTCGGAAAGTATTGCATCGCCGGCGGGCATTATGGCAAAATGATAAAAACCACGCTTAGGGAGGCTTCTCTTATGATTCGCTTACAATTTACCCTGACGCCGGCCATGTTTGCACCGAATCGGACGGTGCTGCTTTCCAACGATGATTTTACCGTGACCGCCTTTATATACCCCGGCGGGGAACAGGGGCTGTGCATCGACAACGGCCGCCTCGCGCTGGACTGCCTGCCGTTTCGCGGACAGCAGATCTGGGATGCGCGCGCGGACGGCGAGAGCCTGCGCATGGGCAGCATGTTCGAGTATCCGCGGCCGGGGAGCACATTTTTGATGAGCGATGGTGCGTTTTTGATCCACTGCGGGTTTACGGCCATGGGCAACCCGGGGCCGGAGGACAACCACCCGCTGCACGGCGAATTGCCTGACCTTGCCTACGACGAGGCGAGCCTGCTCTGCGGCGAAGATGAGCGTGGGGCGTTCGTGGCCCTGTGCGGCCTGCGCGAATACCAGGACGCGTTCAATTATCATTACACCGCGGCGCCGGAGCTTCGCCTGTACGCGGGCGAGACCGTGGCCGAGGTAACGATGCGCCTGAGAAACCTTCGCAACAGGGCGCTGGAATACATGTATCTCTCCCATATCAATTTTTTGCCGGTGGACGGTTCAAAGCTGATCTACAGCGCGCATCCGAACGACGTGAGCGTGTATGAGTGCGACTGCGCGGGATCGCTCCCGACGGAGGATCGGGCGCGGCTGGAGGCGTTTACAAAAAAGCTGATGGAAGATCCCGCGCTGGGCGACGTGGTGGATGCGTCCGTGCAGTGCTACGACCCGGAGCTCTGCTCTCTCATCCGCTATACGCCGGATGAAAACGGCGTGGCGCACGCCATGCAGCTCAAGCCCGACGGGAGCGCGTGCTATGTGGCGTTCCACACGGATGCCCTTCCGTACGCGCTGCGCTGGATCGCGCGCAACGGCGATGAAAACGCGCTCGGATTCACGCTGCCGTGCACGGGCGACCATTTGGGCCGGGCCCATGCAAGGCGTAGTGGGTTCCTGCGCTCGCTGCCGACGAATGAAACGGTCGTTCTGCGGTATGCCTGCGGGTTCCTCGATCCCGATTCCGCAAAAGAGAAAGCCGCCCATATCAAAAGAATCCTTTCCCAAACGTAAAAGACCGGCGCTGCCGCCGCTTGCCGGAACCAGGAAAACGGCGCGGAGCCGAAAAGCAGATCCGCCCATGACCTACCCACCAATCCTTGTACCAGTATCGGCTTCTTCGTGCTTTGGCCGGGAA
>CAYNDC010000157.1:0-3969 GCA_964396085.1 uncultured Clostridium sp.
CGTCGCCGCGACGTTTTGGTTGAAGCTCGTATGCACGCGGCCGGTGGGCCGGATGAGCGCGATGAGGCCATCCACGAAGGTGGAGCTGAGCTTGCTCAGCGTTCGATACTCGATGATCAGCGGCACGATGGGGTGCATGTCGTAGAGGGACTCCAACACCTCCGAATCGGTTGAATAGCCAGTTTTCGTCTTTTTCAGGGAGGGAAGCCTAAGCGTTTCGAACAGGACCGTGCCCAGTTGCTTGGTCGAGAGGATGTTGAACTCGCCCCCCGCATGTTGGAATATTTCCCGGGCAAGTTCCTCACTGCGCGCGTGAAAGCGCCGGCTTAACCCTTCAAGCTCCGCCCGATCCAGCGCGAAGCCCTCGCGCTCCATATCGAAGAGCACCTCGACCAAGGGTAACTCCACCTCGTCATACAGCTTTGCAAGGCCTTTTTGCGCAAGCTCGGCGCGCATATCGGGGTAAAGGCTCATGAGCGCCGCCGCGCCCGCATCCCCGATCCCCAACCTTTCGCCCGCAAGGGTTTTCAGCGAGCCGGCCGGGTGCGTGGCGTGGAGCAGATAATCTGCGATCATCGCATCGAAAGCGACGTTTTCGATAGCGACGCCGTATCCTGCCGCAGCGTGGCGCATGCGTTTGGAATCGAAAAAGATTTTTTCCTTGCCCGCATCCTCAAATAGCGGGCGGAACGCTTTGTAGATGCTGCCCTCGTCAAGCCCGGCATCGAGCAGCGTAGCGCCCAGCACGCAGTCGGTCTGGGAATCACAAGCGGCGCTCACGGAAAAGGCAGCGTCGACATGCACGGCGAACGAGGTTGCCTTCGCGAGTTCCCCCGCAAGCGCCTCAAGCTGCGCTTGGTTATCGACGCGCGCGCGCGTGGTTTTGCCGGTTGCTTTGGCCGATGGTACGTCCTTTGCCGCTGTGTCGCCCGGCAGGCGCTCGATCAGGCTTCGCAGTTCGAGTTCCCGCATGAGCGGGATCCCCAGCGCAAGGGAAGATGGCTCGAAGCGGCACGCATCGAGATCCTCCTCAACGGGCGCGCCGATATCGATTGTGCCCAGTCGGTAGCTCATGCGCGCGCTCTCGGCCCCCGTGAGGAGTTTTTCGCGCAGCGCCCCTTTTTCCGCTTCGGCGTTTGCCAAAGCGTTTTCCATCGTGCCGTATTTTTGCAGCAGCTTCTGGGCGGTCTTTTCGCCGATGCCGGGGATGCCCGGTATATTATCCGATCCATCGCCCATGAGCGCCTTGAGATCGATCATGCGGGCGGGCGTAAGGCCATACTGCTCCAGAAGGGTGGCTTCGTCGTATTCAATCGTCTCGCTTACGCCTTTCTTGGTCATGAGCACATGCGTCGCGGGGCCGATGAGCTGCAGCGCGTCCCGATCCCCTGTCACCAGAAGCGCGGGGATGCCCTGTTGGTTGGCGACGCGCGCGTACGCGCCTAAAAGATCGTCCGCCTCATAGCGCTCGATGCCGGCGACCTTGATTCTCATGCTCTCAAGCAGCTCGCGTATGAGTGGGAACTGCGTGCGCAGATCCTCGGGCGTTTCGCGCCTGCCCGCTTTATATTCCGCGTATTCATCGTGGCGGAAGGTCGGGCCGTGCATATCGAAGGCGACGACGAGGTGCGATGGCTCCGTTGCCGTCAGGCGAAGGAGCATGCCCAAAAAGCCGAAGATCGCGCCCGTGGGCGTGCCGCCCTTGGTCATCATCGATGGCAGCGCCCAGTAAGCCCGGTGCATCAGGCTGTTGCCGTCTATGGCGATGAGTCGGTTCATATCCTCACGTCTCCTTGTGCTTGTTTCATTCTATGACCTCGTACACCATAGGGATGCTCTCGGGCGGCGTTTTAGCGATCGCAATCGCGCCGCGCAGCCGTGCGGCGGCCTCGGATAGGCGCTCGTTGGAGTTGACGTAGAGCGTGGCGAGCGGCTCGTCCCTGCGAATAAAGTCGCCCCTTCGCTTTCGCATCACAAGGCCCACGGCAGGATCGATAGCATCTTCCTTCTTTGCGCGCCCGGCGCCCAGAAGCTGCGCTGCCACGCCGATGCTCACGGCATCCATGTGGGCGACGTAGCCCGTTGCGCTGGGGAACACATCCAGCTTGCGCTTCACGCGGCAGAGGATTTCGGGGTGCTCGATGCAGGCAGTATCCCCGCCCATGGCGGCGAGCATGGCCTCAAGCTTTTTGAGACCCGCGCCGGAATCGAGCGCGGCCTTGAGCTTCGCGCGCGCGTCCGCCTCATTTTCGGCTAGCTGCGCGAGTAAGAGCATCTTCGCCGCGAGCAGCATGCACACCTCATAGAGCGGGTCGCCCGCGGGCAGCCTGCCGGAGAGCGTTTCGATGGCTTCTTTCATTTCCAGGCCGTTGCCCACGGCCATTCCAAGGGGCTGATTCATATCCGTAATGACGGCGATCGTCTTTCTCCCCACGTGCGCGCCGATGTCGACCATCGTGCGGGCAAGCCTTCGCGCGTCCTCTATCGTTTGCATGAACGCGCCGGAGCCGACCTTCACATCGAGCACGATGGCATCCGCGCCCGCTGCGATCTTTTTGCTCATGATGCTCGATGCGATCAGCGGCACGCTCTCAACCGTGCCCGTCACATCCCGCAGGGCGTAGATGAGCTTATCCGCCGGATCGAGGTTGCCCGTTTGCCCGGTGACGCACAGGCCGATTTGATCGACGATCTGCTTGAAGCGCTCCTCAGAGAGCAAAACCGAAAGCCCCGGCACGGACTCGAGCTTATCGAGCGTGCCTCCGGTGTGACCCAGGCCGCGTCCGCTCATCTTGGCGACCGTACCGCCGCAGGCCGCAACCAGCGGCGCGACGACGAGCGTGGTCGTATCCCCCACGCCGCCGGTCGAATGCTTGTCTACTTTGATGCCGCGCAACGAGGAAAGATCGACCACATCGCCCGAGTAGACCATCGCACGCGTGAGTTCGCCCGTTTCCGCCGCGCTCATATCCGTAAAACACACGGCCATGAGCCATGCGGCCATTTGATAATCAGGCACGTCGCCCGCAACGAAGCCGTTGACGATAAACGCGATCTCCTCGCGCGTAAGCTCCTTGCCCGCGCGGGTTTTTAGGATGAGATCAACCATGCGCATACGAGGTTCCCTCCTGGCTCATAACTGCCGCGCCGTTTTTTTGCGTTCCGGCGCTTCCGCGTGAAAGCCGGATGCAAGCAAGGGGCTTAAGCCCCTTACCGTTCTCCCGTTATTCGTATCCCAGTTCCTTTAAGATGCTTTCCCGGTTGCGCCAATCGTCCTTGACCTTCACCCAAAGCTGGAGGTTGACGCGCACGCCCAGCAGCCACTCGATATCCCGCCGCGCGGCGCTGCCGATGGCCTTGAGCATCGCCCCCTTTTTGCCGATGATGATGCCCTTGTGCCCCTCGCGCTCGCAGTAGATCGTGGCGTAAAGGTCCGTGAGGCCGCCCTCCGGCCGCGCTTCGATTTTATCCACGCTTACGCCCACGCCGTGCGGTACTTCCTGGTTGAGCAGCTCCAACGCCTTTTCACGGATAATCTCCGCGACGATCACGCGCTCGGGCTGATCGGTCACCATGTCCTCGGGGAAATATTGCGGCCCCTCCTCGAGGTAGGATGTGAGGGCAGTGACGAGCGCTTCGGCGTTTTCTCCGGT
This sequence comes from uncultured Clostridium sp., assembly GCA_964396085.1. Classification (GTDB taxonomy): domain Bacteria; phylum Bacillota; class Clostridia; order Christensenellales; family CAG-138; genus Phil1. The sequence continues at coordinate 3,654 of CAYNDC010000157.1, forward strand.
TTTCGCGCTCAGGGTGACGATTTCACGGATAAAGCCTGCCGCCTCGAGCTTTTTGCGCGCGGCCTCGACCGCCTCCGGGGTGGCGATATCCGCCTTGTTGATCGCGGCGAGGACGGGTGCCTTGGCCTCCCTTAGCTTTTCGAGCAGCGCCTCGTCACGCGCGCGGATGCCCTCCGCAGCATCGGCCACGAAGAGCACGCACTCCACCTCGTTGAGCGCCTCGTAGGCGACGTTGAGCATGTAGCTCCCAAGCCGGTTGCGGGGTGCGCTGACGCCCGGCGTATCGAGGAACACCATCTGCGCGCCCGGCCGCGTG
>CAYNDC010000158.1:0-3964 GCA_964396085.1 uncultured Clostridium sp.
GCAAAGTATGTATGAAGGAGCACGAAGGTATGGACAAGAAAACCTCTCAAACGGCAAATAAGGGCTTGTTTGCGAACCTTGCCGAAAGAAAACGCGCATATGACGCACTCAACGCGCAGGATAAGCGGCGCTGGTGGGGTGACTTTTTGCTCAACAACGCGATCTACATCGTGCTCATCATCCTCGTGATCTACGTGGAGATCTACACGCTGACAAACGCGAAGTTTGCCTCCACCTTCCTTTCGTTTGAGTCGATCATCGACATCATGAAAAAGGCGGCGTCGTCGATCTTCCTTGCCCTGGGCGTCGGCGGCATCATCGTGCTTACGGGCACGGACCTTTCCGCCGGACGCATCATGGGTCTTTCGATGCTGATATCCGCATCGCTGCTGCAAAAGCCGGTCAGCGAATACACAAGCAAAATGTTCCCCGCAATGGACGCGCCGCCCATACTGCTCGTGGTGCTTTTGGTGATGGCGGTCGGCTGCATCGTGGGCATGGTCAACGGCTTCTTTGTGGCGAAGTTCAGCTTGCATCCATTCATCGTGACTCTTGCCACTCAGCTCATGCTCTACGGCCTCATCCTCATGTACATGAACCTGGGCAACAACTTTGGCGCACCCATCGCGGGCCTCACAGAGACCTATAAGAACGTCGTGAAGGGGACCGTTACGATCTTTAACGTAGCCATCCCCTACTATGTGTTCTACGCGATCGCCGCCACCGTCATCATGTGGTTTGTTTGGAATAAGACCACGTTCGGCAAAAACATGTACGCCGTGGGCGCAAACCCCGAGGCGGCTAATGTTTCGGGTGTCAACGTCATGAAAACCATCATCTTAGTCTTCGCGCTGGCTGGCGTTCTCTACGGCTTCTCGGGCTTTGTAGAATCCGCCCGCGTAGGCTCCAACAACGCCTCTGCAGGTCTTAACGCGGAGCTTGACGCCATCGCGGCCTGCGTCATCGGCGGCGTATCGTTCACAGGCGGCACGGGAAAAATATCGGGCATCGTGACTGGCGTGATCCTGCTTCAGATCATCACCGTGGCACTCCAGTGGTTGAGCGTTTCGACTAACCTCCAGTACATCATCAAGGGCGCCATCATCCTCATGGCCGTTGCCATCGACATGCGCAAATACCTCGCAAAAAAATAAGGCTCTGCGTCAATGGTTAGGGGCAGGGGATAACGAAGGAACAAAACAAAAAATCGGCGGGCTGGTTGTGAAAAGCAATCAGCCTGCCGTGTTGTTTCCTGCGCTCGCGCGCATAGCAATGGCGCGAAAAGAGAAATCTGTTAAAATGAGTGTAAAAGCAACAGGAAGGAACGAGAACATGAACAGTCAATATAACGCTCTTTTTGAACCGATCACCCTGGGAAACGGCGTGCAGGTTAAAAACCGATTTGCAATGGCGCCCATGTTGGTGTTCGCCTCCAACGATGATGGCTCTATCGGGCAAGATGACTATGATTACTTTGAATTGCGCAACGATACGGGCGCTTTGATTATCAGCGGCGCTGCGTCCGTCTCAGAAGAAGGACTGGGCATGCCAAACCAGCTTACCGTTCATGATGATGCCAAGGTTAGCGGGTTGAGCAGGCTTGCCGATATCATGAAGGCCAAGGGCAACAAGGCGATCTTGCAGCTACACAACGCTGGCCGCGAAGCTTTGGGCGCCTATCAGCTCTATGGCAAGGTACTCGCCCCCAGCGCTATCGCTTTTCCGTTTTTGACTTATGTGCCCGAAGCGCTTACCGGCGAACAGATTCTATCCATCATTGATGACTACGCGCAGGCCACACGCCGCGCTGTGGAGGCGGGCTTTGACGGGGTGGAAATCCACGGCGCGAACCATTATTTGCTCCAGCAGTTCTTTTCGGCCTATTCCAACATCCGTGATGACGAGTGGGGCGGCAGCATGGAAAAACGCATGGCCTTCCCCTTGGCTGTCCTTAAGAAAGTAAAAGAAGTGGCCGCTGAAAAGGGCGGGAAAGATTTTATCGTTGGCTACCGCATCTCCCCGGAAGAGGTACATGGGGAAAATGTTGGCTATACAGTAGATGACGCGATTGGGCTGATTTCAAAGCTCATAACGAACGGTGCGGACTATATTCATATCTCCTTGCTGGACTATAAGGCCATGCCCCAAAAAGGCGGGCTGGGCGAACCCATGGCACAATCCATCCATCACGCCATTGGCGGCAAGGTCCCCATGCTGTTAGCCGGCAGCATTTTGACCCCGGAGGATGCGCTCGCTGCCCTAGAGTATACCGATATCGTGGCACTTGCCCGTGCCGTCATCATCGACCCCGAGTTTGTGACGAAGCTGCGTGAGGGCAAAGAGTCTACGATAAGCTTCAGCGTAGAGGGCAGGTTAGAGAAGCTGGCGCTCTCCAAGGTGCTGCTGGGCTTCTGGCAGATGGAGAACACCCCGTTGCCGCCGCTCAAGGGACTGACTTGCTAATCATCCCTCGGGGCATGGACAACCCAGACGGCCAAAAAGCAAGGCTGTTATAAAGGAACGAACCCCCAAAGCGCGTGAATATCCCCTCGCGGGATGTTTGTGCGAAACAAGGGGAAAGCAGGGCAACATCAGCGTTATTGCGGGCATTTTCGACGTGTTTTTCGCGCTAAGTGCCGCGAGGCATGCGCGCCCGCCTTGCGTGGTGTTGCCTTATTTGAATATCGCCTGTGCATTTGAGATCCCCGATTATAACCGTTCCCCCCCGCGCAGAGGGGCTTTGGCTGCGTTGGAGGCTCACCGTACGGGGATTCTTGCCCTCAAGTTACCAGTTGCTCTCCGGTGGAGAGATAGTGAATCTGTTCCTGCATGACCGATTGTAGGCGGGTAAAAGATTCTTTGCCCGTGCAATGGCAGGTGAAATACTGCGCATGGGTATCCAACAGGATATGGCCGATCTCGTCTACTATGTTCGCAGCTTCGTTATGCTTCGTGCCGTGGTTGTACAGATGGAACCCGCCGATCACAAAATCAGGCAGACAGCCGTTATCCGCTTTGAACTGATCGACGATATTGACGATCCCGGCATGCGCGCATCCCGCAATCAGCATGGTTTTTCCGTTTTCGCGTATCACCAGGTTTTGCTCATGCGAAAAATCGTCCCTCACAAAAGCGTCGCCATCAATCATGAGCAGGTTCGCATTGAATGAAGGAACAAGCCTTTGCGCCTCAACATGGGAAAACAATTCAAGCTCCCGGTCAATTACGAAGCGGTCCCCGCAGAACACAAACCGGTCATTGGGAAGCAGCGCTTCATCCAGCCCGATATACGCTTTTGCTCCGTCGGACCTGTTCGCATAGTGTTTTTCAAAGGCATTCTGATGCAGATAAACCTTTGCCTGGTGATTGATACCAAGGAATGTTTGTAATCCGCCGCCGTGGTCATAATGACCGTGGGAGATCACTGCCACATCAACCTTTTTCAGATCGATGCCAATCTTTTGGGCATTTTCGGCAAAAAGGCCGCTCGCGCCCGTATCAAACAGGATCGTGTGCATTCCCGTTTCAATATAAAGGCTTAAGCCGTGCTCGCTGCCGAGCGCTTCTGCAGATGTAGTGTTTTCCGATAAAACCGTTACGATCACTTTTAAGCACCGTCCTTTTCATCATAGAGCAACGTCACGGGCTGAGCAAACCCGCTGGTATGGCAGGCCTGGAAGGGCTGTCAACATCCGTCATGGGTTGCCCGTTATGGGGTGACTGTTATGGGTTGCCCGTTATGGGTTGCCTGAACGCACCCGTCAACGAAAATCCGTTCGCAAGCATAGCCGGAAAACAACCGTCAGCATATCCGCGAGTATGTTTACAATATAGCCGCTTGCAGGCGGTGAGGTGTCCCCCAGTCTTTGTAGCAACCAGTAAGTTAGTAAAGACCGTTCAACGGTAAAGGCATTCCTTCTTAGGCTTGGCCACATTGTAACACATGCAGGCGAAGCGCTCAAGG
>CAYNDC010000159.1:0-3961 GCA_964396085.1 uncultured Clostridium sp.
ACGATCGCGGTGCTCATCTTCGTGTCGCTTCGCCACAAGAAGGAGGACCAGCCGCCCACCAGCTTGGGTCTGGCGTATTTCCGCGAGGAACGCTAGCGGGTAAACCGGTTTTGTGCTATGATGGGGCGGGTGAAAACCCGCCCTGTTCATATGGCGAAATAAACGACGCGGGAGCAATGGATGCAGCATCAGGCGTTTACGGGCTTCACGCCCGACACATACCGTTTCTTTCTGGAGCTTGGGTTTAACAACGAAAAAGCGTTTTTCGATGCCAACCGGGAGCGTTGCCGCGCTGTGGTGCAGCAGCCCATGCGCGCGCTCGCGGCCGAGCTTACCCCCCTCGCGCTGGAGATGAACCCGGCCTTTGATACGCGGCCGGGCGTCGTCGTTTCCCGCATGAACCGCGACACGCGCTTTTCTAAAAACAAGCTGCCGTATCGAGATCATGCGTGGCTCGGCTTTCGCCCGTGCGAAACCCGCACGAGCGAGAGCTTCTGCGTCTATTTTGAAATCGAGCCGGGCGGCTATGGTTACGGCATGGGCATGTACGATGCGAACCCCGCGCTCATGAAGCCCTTTCGGGAGCGCGCGCTCGCGAACCCGCAAAAGCTCCTCGACCTCTGTGCGCCCCTTATGGCGCGCGGCTTCGTGCTCAGCGGCGATCTGTTCAAGAGGGACCGCTTTCCCGCGGCGCCGGAGCAGATCAAGCCCTTCCTCAACCGCAAGGGGCTGAGCTGGAACTTTTTTTCAACCGATTTCGACAAAACCTTTTCCCGGGAAATATTTGTCGAAACGCGGGAGGCGTTTGCGCTGATGAAGCCGCTCTACCGCTTCGTGGTGGGACTGGCGTGAGGCGGGACGCGAGGAGGCAAAACGTAATCCAAATGTGGTGCAAACCCTGGAATAGTCTCGAATAATGTTTTATATCGGCTTTTTTATGGGTTGACTTTACCCATCGAGTTGATTAAAATTGCTTAGAATTGAAATGATTTCAACTTGAAACAAGAGCGACGATTAAAAAGAACTAAGGAGAAAAAATGAAAAGATTTTTAGCCTTGCTGACGGCGCTGGCGCTGGTGTGCGCCCTGATGCCCGCAGCTCTCGCGGATGGGGAAACCATCACAATCACCAACTCCACGGAGCTGATGAATGCGATTACAAACCAGCTACCCGGCCAGACCTGGAACATTGCGGCGGGCACGTATTATATAGACACCCCTACCACGCTCAAAGTTCTTACGACACTGCGAAGCGACGGCAGCCGCCGCCATACGATTGATCCAACAGGCTCTGCCGATCCAGGCTAGTTTTTCCCGATCATCTACAACAATATCACCATTAACGGTGCGGGCATCGGGGCGACAGTCATTACGAGCCGGAAAGTCATGGCGAACAACGCGACCGCGTGGGGCTCGCAGGACTTCATCTCGGTCTGGGGCGACGGCATCACGATCCAAAACCTGACCATCCGCCCACAACTCGACACCAACAAGGCTATCGAGATTATGGGCAAGGATTTTACACTCAGGAACGTCGAAATTCTGCACAACGCGGCTGTTACGCATGACGAATATGTAGCTCAAAAGGCTGCCCCGGGGTTTGTCGGGCACAAGGATGATTGGTGGGCGTTCTATAGGAGCGAGTTTGCCGGCAGCGTGTATTTCTACCCGCAGGCTGAAGATCATGGCATCGGCAACGCCCTTCTTGACAACGTGCTCATCACCCAGGCATGGATTTCTTGTTCCGGAACAATTGATGCTTATGGTGGCACGTGGGATAATGTCACGAAAGGCACACTGACCCTCAGGGGCTGTACGACCATCGATTTCCGCGGTGCGGGCTATGCGGGCTATATAGGACTGATCAGCAAGAACGAGGGCGTCATCATCGCCGAGGATTTCCACATCCTCTATAATCCCGAGGAGTTTATCCCGACGGGGTCGGCGACCCAGGAACAGCTTATCTCTCAATACATCTTGAGCCTTGCGCCCGAGGGCACGAAGCTGAATATCGACCCCCATACCGCCGCTTGCGAACCCGAGGTTCCTGCCCCCACGCCGCAGCCCGAAAAGCTCTACCGCATCGACATCGTTGCGGGCGAGGGCGGCGCAGCCAACCCGATTTCGCCGACCTTTGCTGCCGTGAGCGGCGCGAGCGTGCCCATCACCTTTACCCCGAAGGAAGGCTACATTGTTTACGATGTCAAGGTGGATGGCGTGAGCGTGGGCGCGGTCAAGTCCTACACATTCACCAACGTGGCTAAGGACCATAAAATCGAAGTGACCTTCGCCAAGGCGGGCACGACATTGCCCCCGCAGACCGGTGAGCAAAATACGCTCGCGGGATATGTGATGGTGATTCTCGGCCTCGCAGCGGTAGCCTTCGTGCTGGCCAGGCGGGTACGCGCGAGGTAAACGCGCGCAACTTTATCCAAAAAAAGCGGCTCCGTAAGGGGCCGCTACTTTTTTTGCTTTTTTATGAATAAGTATATTATTGCAACGGTTGGAAACAATATCTGTAAAATCCAACAGGGAGTCTGAGAGTATGGAGCTATGCACGGTGGAACGCACTGCCCGGCCGGGCTGGAGCGAGACGGAGGAAAAACTGCTTTTCGAGCGCGCGCAAAAGGCTAGAGAGCGCGGCCAGCCGCTCAAGAGCGTGTTTGACGACGTCGCGCGGGTTACAGGGCGCAAGCCAAACAGCATCCGCAATTACTATTATGCGAGCGTAAAAGAAGGTGCGTGTGAGAGTGCCGCCTTTCACAGCGCCGCGTTCGTGCCCTTCACGCGGGAGGAGGTGCGCGCGCTCATGCGCACCGTGCTCGCCGCGCAGGCGCGCGGCATGTCGGTGCGTGCGTGCACGCTGAACATGGGCGAGGGCGACACGCGTAAGATGCTGCGCTATCAAAATAAGTATCGCGCTGTCGTCAAGGGCGATCCCGCGCTGGTGCGGGAGGTCATTCGCACGCTCGAGGCCGAGGGGGTTCCCGCCTACGATCCCTACAGGAATCAGGAGGTCTCCGCACAGGCCTCGCCGCGCTTTGACAAGCGCGAGGCAGCGGCCTTTTTTGAGGCGCTCGAGGCCCTCGCCGCGAAATACCGGCGTATGATCATGTGAGGGTAAACGTAACAGACTTAACCGGCTACGGCAAAAGAGAAACGGCATTCGTTGGATGAAGGCCGTTCCTTTTTTGTTTGTTCAGCTCTCGGCCGCGAGGGCATCCAGCGCACGCTGCGCCTCTTCCCAGGTCCGGTAGAGCAGCTCGAGCGCGGCGCGCTTCCTTTCGATTTGCGCGTTCATTTCACCCGCCCGCACATAGTCGCTCGCGACGGCGGGGGAGGCGAGTTCCGCCTCCATTGCCGCAAGCTCCTGCTCGCATTCGGCGACGCGCGCCTCCGTGCGGCGCAGTTCGCCCGCGGCGCGGTTGAGGGCGCTTTGCCGCTCCTTCTTGGCGCGGTAATCCTCGGCCGCGGCGGAACGTTCCTGCTCGCGCACCGCATCCGGCGCGTGGCGCCGCGCCTTCTCCTCGAGGTAATCCTCGTAGCCGCCCAGGTATTCCTCAATGCCGTCCTCGTGCATCTCAAGCACGCGGTCGGCAAGGCGCTCGACGAGGTAGCGGTCGTGCGTTACGATGAGCATCGTGCCCTCGTAATCCTCAAGCGCGGCTTCAAGCGCCTCGCGCGAGGCGATGTCGAGGTGGTTGGTTGGCTCGTCCAGCAAAAGGAAGTTCGAGCCGGAGAGCATGAGCTTGAGCAGCTGCACGCGAGCCCGCTCGCCGCCGGAGAGAAGGGCCATTTTTTTAAATCCGTCATCCCCGCGGAACAGGAACGCAGCTAAAGCAGCGCGGATGTCCGTGTCGCTTAGGTGCGGGTAAAGCTCGCGCACCTCCTCTATGGGCGTAAAGTCGGGGTGGGCGAGCTCGAGGTTCTGCTCGTAATAGCCCGGCTGCACGAGAAGAACC
>CAYNDC010000160.1:0-3916 GCA_964396085.1 uncultured Clostridium sp.
TTGGAGTCGTAGGCGAAATAGCCCTGCGCGTACATGTCGGTATGGTCGCCGATGATCTTGATGGAGTTCTTGTTGGCGCCGACCGTGCCGTCCGACCCGAGGCCGTAGAACTTGCAGGCGATGGTGCCCGCGGGCGCGGCGTTGACCTGCTCCTTCACGGGGAGGGAGAGGTTGGTCACATCGTCCGTAATGCCAACGGTGAAGCGCGGCCGCGGGGATGCGGCAGCCAGCTCGTCAAACACAGCCTTGACCATCGAGGGCGTGAACTCCTTGGAGCCCAGGCCGTAACGGCCGCCGATGACGGCGATGTCGTGCCTGCCGGCTTCGGCAAAGGCGTTGACAATATCCTGATAGAGCGGTTCGCCCTGCGAGCCGGACTCCTTGGTGCGATCGAGCACCGCGACTTTTTTGCAGCTCTTGGGCAGGAGCGCGAGGAACTTCTCCACCGCAAAGGGACGATACAGGCGCACCTTGATGAGGCCGAGCTTCTCCCCTTTGGCGTTGAGGTAGTTGATGGTCTCCTCCGCCACATCCGCGCCGGAACCCATGACGATGATTACGCGCTCTGCATCCGGCGCGCCGAAATAATCGAACAGATGGTACGAGCGGCCGGTCAGCTTGCCGACTTCGTCCATATAGTGCTGCACGATGCCGGGCACGGCGGTATAGTATTTGTTGGCAGCCTCGCGGTTTTGGAAGTAAATATCCGGGTTCTGCGCCGTGCCGCCCAGGTGCGGGTGCTCGGGGTTGAGCGCGCGCGCGCGGAACGCCTTGATGGCATCGTAATCGCACAGCTTATCCATATCCTCATAATCGATCAGCTCGATTTTTTGGATCTCGTGGGAGGTGCGGAAACCGTCAAAGAAATGCACGAAGGGAATGGAGCTCTTTATGGAGGACAGGTGGGATACCGTGGCAAGGTCCATGACTTCCTGTACCGATGCGGATGCGAGCATCGCGAAGCCGGTCTGCCGACAGCTCATCACATCGCTATGATCGCCAAAGATGGAAAGCGCATGGTAGGCAAGCGCACGCGCGGATACGTGGAACACGCAGGGCAGCAGCTCGCCGGAGATCTTGTACATGTTGGGGATCATCAGCAGCAATCCCTGGGAGGCGGTGAACGTCGTCGTCAGCGCGCCGGCCGCAAGGGAGCCGTGCACGGCGCCCGCAGCGCCGCCCTCGGACTGCATCTCCGCAATACGGACCTGCTGGCCGAACAGGTTTGTCCTGCCGTTTGCAGCCCACTCGTCCGCCACCTCCGCCATGGGTGAGGACGGCGTGATGGGATAGATCGCCGCCACGTCTGAAAACGCATATGCGACATGCGCCGCAGCGGTATTTCCATCGATTGTCATGATCTTTGCCATTTTCTGGTTCCTCCTGTGAATAGTACCGATTTCTCCTGTTCTCAAAAAGGAAATTTCGTCCTCGGTCATTATATTATAGAAGGAAAGCCGTGTCAACCGGAAGGGCAGGCCAAAAAACGCCCTCTACGCGCCGGTTTGCAGGAAAAATTGCGCACTGTTTCATTTCGACAATGCATGAAAATTTCACATTTTGCGCATTGCAAAGAAAAATGAAATCCTGTATGCTGATGTTGCATAAATAATGTTCGATTTGGCGGATTTCCATGAAGCCGTGCGTGAGCAATTATTTAAATATGCAAATACATACGAAGGAGGCCCGATTGATGCCCGCAAAGATGAAAATACGTTCCGCATATGCGACGTTGCCTTCGGCAGAAAGGAAGGTTGCCGACTTCATACTTGCAAATCCCGAGCGCGCGATGCACATGGTTATCAACGAGATTGCCGAGTGCGCGGGCGTAAGCGTACCCTCCGTCACGAGGCTTGCGCGCAAACTCGGTTACAAGGGATTCCTCGATTTCCGCGTGGCGCTTGCCAGCGGCGCAGCTATCTCCGCAGAAGCGCACAAGGTAAGCCCCGTGGAGGAGACGGACAGCGACGAGGACGTCGTGGAAAAAATGTACCTTGCCTCCATCCGCGCGCTGGAGGATACCTACCGCGCGATGGACCGCTCGAAGGTCTGCGATTCGGCGCGTCGCATCGCCCAGGCGGACCGCGTGTTCATCTGCGGGGGCGGCGGCTCGGCTTTGCTCGCGATGGATATGTCCTACCAGCTCAACGCGCTCGGCGTGCAGGCGGTGCCCATCGTCTCGCAGACCGTGCTCAACATGTATAAACCCCGCTTTTGCGAGACGGACGTTTTCATCGGCCTCTCCCGCGCAGGCCGGAACAAGGTGCTCACCGAAGCCGTGCGCGTCGCCAAGCGTCAGGGCAGCACATGCGTGTTCATGTCCAACTTCGTCAACGCCCAGGGCGCGCAGTCGGCGGATTATTTCTTCTGCACCTCCCGGCTGGACGGCATGAAAAGAATCCTCGGCACGGAGAGCAACAACGCGATGATTGCGCTCGCAAACCTCATCGTGCTGCTCGTCGCGCGTAACCTCAAGCGCCGCATCGAGGCCGAGCCGGAAATGAATCCTTGAGCCGGCGCATCGCCCCCGTAGGTGTTCCGGCTTTCACCTCCCGTTTTCGATGATTAGCAGCGATCTGCATACACATACGATTTACAGTCACGGCAAGGGCACTCCCGAAGAGAATGTCCTTGCCGCCATTCGTCGCGGTCTCAAACGCGTAGCCGTGAGCGAGCACGGCGCGGCGCACCCCCTCTATGGCGTGCGGGGCGAAAAGCTGCTGCGCCTTCGCCGCGAGATCGACCGCCTTGCCAGCAAATACGCCAACGAGATTGAAGTACTGCTTGGCTATGAGTGCAACCTGACGGGCTTTGGCCGCTGCGACGCGCCTAAGGAGCGCGGGATGTTCGATGTGCTGCTGCTCGCCTTCCACAGAGGCGTGCCGCCGCGCGATGCGCTCACGCGAAGCGCTTTGGCGGAGTCTTTGGGGCTTGGGCATGCGGACCCGGTCAAGGTTGCCGAGGCTTTGCTCGCCGCGGCCGAACGCTCCCGCATCGACATCCTCGCGCACCCCTGCCTCTATGTGCAGGCGGATATTGCAACCCTCGCGCGCGGCGCACGGGAACTGGGGTTGCTGCTTGAATTAAACGGGGCGCGCATTTCTTTCTCCCCGGAGCAGGCGCAGCTTGCGGCCTCTTTGGGCGCGCGCTTCGTAGCCAACAGCGACGCGCATACGCCCGCTCGCGTGGGCGAGGTGGAGTCCGCCCTCGCCTTTGCCCGGCAAGCCGGCATTTCTATTGAACAGTGGCAACCGCGCCGCTGATGTGGTATCCTTGAGAGGAACCCCTGCGGGCATCAGCCCCCCTCCTTTTTTCATCACAACTTCGTTTTCGCGCATTTTTCACAGTGGGATTCCAGAGGGCAGCACGACCTTTGGTTGGGGCGGCTGTAAAGCCCCTGATAAAAAATATCGTGCGAAGGGACGGCTCATATGGAAGCAAACGGGATTCCCCTGCTCGCCGCCAACGAAGCGGAACGCCTGAGAAAGAAGCAATTCGAAAAGAACAAATGGTTTTTTACCACCAGCGGCATTGGCCGCGACCTGGCGTATAACCTGATTGCGGCGTTCCTGCTGGTTTACATCCAGTTCGGCGTATCCCTCACGCTCGTGCAGTTCACGATGCTCAGCTTCATCATCGGCGTAGGCGGCAGGATCTGGGACGCGCTCAACGACCCCATCATGGGGGCGATCATCGAGGGGTCCCACCTCAAATCCGGCAAGTTCCGCCCGTGGATCCTCATCGGCGCAATCGCTTGTGGCCTGGTCATCATGGCGATGTTCGGCATCCAGAGCTATACGGGCTGGAAGTTCGTCATCTTTATGAGCGTGATGTACCTGTTGTGGGAATCGACCTTCACCATCAACGACATCAGCTATTGGGCGATGCTGCCAAGCCTTTCGAGCGTGAAGGAGGA
>CAYNDC010000161.1:0-3910 GCA_964396085.1 uncultured Clostridium sp.
TGATAAACGCGCACGCAGCGGAGTTGAGCTGCTGCACCACGTAGTTCTCGTCGAGCACGAGGATGGCGTTTGGCGTGTTCTCGATGATGTTGTCCGAGAAGGACTCGGCCTTTTCTTTCAGGTAAGGCAGGCACATCGTCAGGTTCGCCTTCCCCTGCAGCACGGCGAGCGCTTTCTCGCGGCAGGTGTTGTAGCCGCAGCTCCCGCAGTTTAGCTCATGCTCGGGCTTGGTCTTGCCGATTTTACGCAGCACCTCTAAAATAGCTTCCTCGCTGATGTGCACGCGCGGCACGGTCAGGGGCGAATAGTTACACAGCAGCTTTGCCGGGGCAAGCGCGGCCTCGTTTTTATCCTCGTTGCCCGCATAACGGGTCACGGCGGCGAGGCTTTTGAGCGGATGCCGCTCGCGGGAGTCCATCGCGGGGCCACCGGCGCAGCTCCCGGCGCAGGCGGACATTTCGATTAAATATTTGCCGGACTTGCCGGGGGCTTGCGCCCTATCGGCGAGCAGCTCATCCAAAGCGCTCATGCAGTTTTCAATGCCGTCCACGCTCACGTATTCATAATCCGGGTTGGCTTTATCCATCGAGCGCAGAATGCCCCCGGCCGTGGGGAAGAAGCGCGCGCGGCAACCCGGCTCCTCGGCTTCGTAGACGGGGACGATGTTCTCCTGGGCCAACCATGCGGTGAGCTCTTCAAACGTAAGCGCGCAGTCCACGCCGGAGGCGGGGCTGTCCGCCTCGTCCTTCTTGGAGATGCAGGGGCCGATGAACACCGTTTTCGCCTCGGGATGGCGGCGCTTGATATCCATGCAGTGCGCGCGCATGGGGGTAAGTACGGGCGCGAGGTAGGGGAGCGCGCTCGGATAATATTTTTGAATCAGCAAATTGACCGTTGGGCAGCACGAGGTGATGATGACGCTGCGACGGCCTTCGTTGGCCATTTCATCGTATTGCTTTTTTACCAGCTCCGCGCCGATGGCGGTTTCCTCAACGCCCGCGAAGCCGAGCTTCTTGAGCGCGGTATCCATCGAGCGAAGGGTAATGCCCGCGTAGTTGGCTACAAACGAAGGCGCGAGGCTCACATACACCGGCGCGCCCGTGGCGATGAGCGCGCGGGCGGCGGGCACGTCGTTGCGGATCTGTTTGGCGTTTTGCGGGCACACGACGAAGCAACGGCCGCACAGGATGCACTCGTTGTTGATAATGTGGGCCTGGTCGTGTTCAAAGCGGATGGACTTGACCGGGCAGTTGCGGATGCATTTATAGCAATTTTTGCAGTTGGACTGCTTGAGTTCAATACATTCGGCCATGCTTACTCCTCCCTTTTCCCCTGCGCGTCCAAACGGGGGATCACTTCGTTTTCAAAAAAGGCGTTGACGGTTTCCGGCTGCACGGAAAAGAGTCGGTCGTCGATGCGAACGGAAACGCCGTGCGTGCAGTTGCCCATGCAAAACGCGCCGCTCAACTCCACGTTGCCTGCAAGCGCGCGCAGAGCGATAAGCTCCTGCAAGCGCTCCACGACCTGGCGGGAACCTTTGAGATGGCAGGAACTGCCGATGCATACGATGATCTTCATGCCCTTCCTCCTTCGCTTGCATGCACTTGAAGCATCAGGTGCTTGGAGAGCACGGCAAGCGAGCTTGCCATGTTTTCGTTGAGCACCAGCACATTTTCCTGCGCCCTTAACTGCACCGGCGCAAAATTCCAAACGGCGAGCACGCCGCTTTCCACCAGCGCATCGCACACGGATTGCGCCGCGCACTCGGGCACGGTGATGATGCCGATTTTGATGTTCATGCGCCGGCAAAGCCCCCTGAGCTTCTCCACGGGCAGTACCTGCCTGCCATGCACGGCTGCGGCGGGCGGGTTGGTGTCAAACGCCGCTACGATGTCAAGGCCGTACTGCGCAAAGCTGTCGTAGGAAAGCAGCGCGCGGCCGAATTCCCCCGTGCCAACGAGCACGGCGCTCGTGATATCGTCATAGCCCAGGAACTTTTCAATATCAGCAATCAGGTCGCACACGACATAGCCCGTCTTGGGACGGCCGCCGTTGCTCACGAGTGCGAGGTCCTTTCGAACCTGCACGGTATTGAGGCCCAGCGCATCCGCAATGCCGGTGGAGGAGGTGTTATGCACGCCCGAGAGGGACTGGAGGTGTTTTAAGTAAACGGGCAGCCGCCTGAGGGTTTGCAGGGGGACCGATGAATGTTGCATGCTTGGCTCCTTATTCGTCGTTGGCCGTGCTCGGGGGCGGGCTACCCTTTCGGCTCCGATCCTATGGTAACGCATAAACCGTGAAGCGGGTAATACACATCCGGAATATCGATATACATTTATCGATATTAAAAGCGCGAATAGAGAAAACCGTGCGGGGATTCCGGCGATCGCGTACGCATCGCTGGGCTCCGGGCGATGATCCTGCGCGTTTTCTCGCAAATAGAACAGCGCTTTGGGGCGGATGACCCGGCAAAAGCGGCGGCCTTTTCCGTTCGCAGCCACCCTGGTGAGGGAGAACCGCTCATTCTGCCGTTGGAAGAGGAGAGAGAAAGAGGGCTATATCGGATTTGATATATCGATATTACAATACCGATATGGCACAAACAAGCGGCCGATGCTCAGTCGTAGGGGCGGAAGGCCACCTCGTTTTTCGAGGCAAACAGCTGGTCGATGAAGCGGCGGTCCAACTCCGTGAAGACATAGCCGGCAGGATAGATGAGCTGATCCGTATACTTGTGATGCGCAGCGATGCATTTGCGCTGAACCAGGCCGTAAAGGGCAAGAAAACTGGCGGGAATGGGGGATACCCACATGTATGTGCTGGGGATATGCGAAAGGATATCGAACTGGCTGCCGCGCTCGTAGACATAAATGCGCTTTTTCGCATCGCTCTTGCGCAGCTTGTCCGTGGGCAGGTAGGGGACGACCGTGTCGCCATGCACGAGTTCGACATACTGCTGGAGGTTTTCGTAGGCGATGGAGGGCGCGTTGGCAAGCGGGTGCTCACGCGACATCAGCGCGAGGTATTCAAACTCCCAAATGGGTTCGTGCGCAAGGCCTTTTTCGCGCAGATAATCGAGAAAATAGCTTTCGTAATCGAGCTGATAGCGGATAATGCCAAGGTCCGCATGCCCCAGGGAAACGCTGGAGATGGTCTGCATGGAGTTGGTTTCATGCAAGTTGACGTCGATGTCGCGCTGCGCGTCAAGCTGCGCCACAAAGCGCGTGAACGCGTGGGAGATGTAGCTGCCGCGCGGGATGGAGAGGCGAAAGCGTTGGCGTTCGTCGTTATCGGGGATATAGAGCTGCTCCATGCGCTCGAGCTGCTCGAGGATGTTTTTTGCGTATATCAGGAACTCGGCGCCCTTCGTTGTCGGGATGACGCCCTTGGGCGTTCGCTCAAAGATGGCGATGCCGAGCGTATCCTCCAGCTCCTTGATGGCCTTGCTCAGGTTGGGCTGCGCCATAAAGAGGTTTTCGGCGGCCTGCGTGATGGAGCGCGTGCGCTCGACCTCGACCGCGTATTTAAAATGAAGCGTGTTCATAAAAGAAGTTCCTCCCTGCGCCTATTATCGGGCGATCCGCTCATTCAAATGCTTCGAGAGCAACGCGAGGGAGGCCGCCATGTTTTCGTTTTGGATGAGGATGTCCTCCGGCGCGCTCAAATGGACGGGCGCGAAGTTCCAAATGGCGAGGATGCCGCCCGCCACCAGGCTGTCGCAGGCCGCCTGCGCGGCGCCGGCAGGCACGGTGATGATGCCGATGCGGATCTTCATGCGCCGGCACAGGTCGGAAATCATCGTCGCGGGCAATACCTGTTTGCCAAAGAGCTCCCGGCCCACGACGCGCTCGTCCACGTCGAAGGCGAGCGTGATTTTCATGCCGTAATCGTCAAACCCGCGGTAGGAGAG
>CAYNDC010000162.1:0-2782 GCA_964396085.1 uncultured Clostridium sp.
GAGCCGCCGCGCACAAATGCGCGGCCGACCTCCCGCGTTAAGGGGCAAAGAGGGGTTTTGACAGAACCCAATCAGGGTGGTACCGCGGGTCCTCCGTCCCTATGGATGGAGGACTCTGTTTTTTATTACGAACGAAGATGCGATGAGGTGGAGTATGCAGTATCAAGCCCCCAAGGGGATGAAGGACGTCACCCCCAAAGAAAGCTATAAGTGGCAGCATGTCGAGGCGCTCGCGCGCGAGGTCTGCGCGGCCTACGGGTTTATGGAAACGCGCACGCCCGTACTCGAATATACGGAGCTTTTCTTGCGCGGCGTGGGGGATACGACCGACATCGTGCAAAAGGAGATGTACACCTTCACCGATAAGGGCGAGCGCTCCGTCACCCTCAAGCCGGAGGGAACGGCGGGGGCGGTGCGCATGTTTCTCGAAAACAAACTTTTTGGCGACGCGCAGCCCACCAAGATGTATTATCTCACCTGCCCGGTTTTTCGCTATGACAAGCCGCAGGCGGGGCGGTTGCGCGAGCATCATCAGTTTGGGGTGGAGATCTTCGGTGCGCCGCGCGCGAGCGCGGATGCGGAGGTGATTTCACTCGCGTGCTCGCTGCTCCACAAACTCGGCGTCGGGAAGCTATCCGTCAACATCAACAGCATCGGCTGCAAAGATTGCCGCAAGGTCTATAACGACGCGCTCAAGGCGTACCTGCGGGAGAATTACGACGGCCTTTGCGAAACCTGTAAAACCCGATTTGAGAAAAACCCCATCCGCATCCTCGATTGCAAGGAGGACGGCTGCCGAACCATCGTGCACGGCGCGCCAAAGACGCTCGATTATCTCGATGCGGATTGCGCCGCGCATTTCGAGGAGCTCAAGGCCTGCCTCACTGCGCTGGAGATCGACTATCATGTCGACCCCATGATCGTGCGCGGGTTGGATTATTACACAAAAACGGTGTTTGAAATCATCTCCACCGAGGGGGCGTACAAAGGCACGCTCTGCGGCGGCGGCCGGTACGATAACCTCATTGGCGAGCTGGGCGGGCCTGAGATGGCCGCCGTGGGCTTTGGCATGGGCATGGAGCGGCTGCTGCTTGCGGCCGAGAGCTTTTCTCCGATCCCCGCGCCCGAGCCGCTTGCGGTTTACGTTGCCGCGGTGGGGGAGGCCGCCCGCGCGGCGGGACTCGGGCTGGCCGCGGCGCTTCGTCGAAGCGGGATATCTGCGGAGTTTGACCATGTGGGCAGGAGCTTCAAGGCGCAGTTCAAATATGCCGATAAGCTCGGCGCACGCTTCGTTGCCATTCTGGGCGAGGACGAGCTCGCGCGCGGCGTCGTGAAGCTCAAGAGCATGGCGGGGGGCACAGAGCGGGAAATCGCGTTGCTCGATGCACAGACGCTGGCCGAGGCCGTGCGGGAGAGCGTATAAAGCTTCAAAGGGAACAGCTTAGATTCATATAAAGGAAGGGAACGATTATGTCCGAACTTTTGGGAGCATGGAAACGAACGAGCCGCTGCGCCGAAGCGGGCGAGGCGGAAGTTGGCCAAGAGCTTGTGCTCATGGGCTGGGCCGGAATCTGGCGCAACCTTGGCGCGCTGATCTTCATCGGCCTGCGGGACCGCAGCGGCACGATGCAGGTGGTGTTCGATGAGTCCACATTGCCCGCTGAGGTGTTTGCGAGCGCGGAAACCATCCGCAGCGAGTTCACCATTGCCGTGAAGGGCGTTTTGCGCCGCCGCGCGCCGGAGATGGTCAACCGCGAAATGGCCACGGGCGCGTACGAGCTCGAAGCGCGGGAGCTTAAAATCCTCAGCCGCGCACAGACCCCGCCGTTCTACATCGACGATAACGTCAACACGCAGGAGCAGTTGCGGCTCAAATACCGCTACCTCGACCTGCGCAGGCCGCGGCTGCAGCAGATTCTTGCGGCGCGCCACAGGATCGCGCAGAGCGCGCGCAATTATTTCGATCAACAGGGCTTCCTCGAGATCGAAACGCCCATTTTGTGCAAATCGACGCCCGAGGGCGCGCGGGATTACCTCGTCCCCAGCCGCGTGCATCCGGGCGAGTTCTATGCGCTGCCGCAAAGCCCGCAGCAGTATAAGCAGCTTTTGATGATCGCCGGCTGCGACCGCTATTTTCAGATTGCCAGATGCTTCCGCGATGAGGATCTGCGCGCCGACCGTCAGCCGGAGTTCACGCAGATCGACATCGAGATGAGCTTCGTCGATGAGGACGACGTCATGAGCGTCAACGAGGGCTTTATCGCTTCGCTCGTGCGCGAGATGAAGGGCGTGGAGATTCCCTTGCCGCTTCGCCGCATGACCTGGCGCGAGGCGATGGACCGCTTCGGCTCGGATAAGCCGGATCTGCGCTTTGACCTCGAGCTAATGGATGTGACGGCGGTTGTGCGCGGCAGCGAGTTTTCCGTGTTTGAAGGCGCCATCGCCGGCGGCGGCAGCGTGCGCTGCATCCGCGTGCCCGAAGGCGCCGAGAAGTTCACCCGCAAGCGCATCGACGAGCTGGCGGAGCACGTCAAAACCTACCGCGCGAAGGGACTCGCCTGGATGAGCCTCAAACAGGAGGGCATCCAATGCTCGTTCCAGAAGTTCTTCTCGCCCGAACGCTTCGATTCCCTTGTGCAAGCGACCGGCGCCCGGGAGGGAGACATCGTGTTCTTCATCGCCGATGCAAAGGAGGAGACTGTTTTTGCCTCCCTCGGCGCGCTGCGCCTGGAGCTGGGCCGCAGCCTGGGGCTTATCGAGGAAAACCGCATCGAGCTGCTGT
>CAYNDC010000162.1:2792-3902 GCA_964396085.1 uncultured Clostridium sp.
CCCGCGACGAGGATATCCCGTTCATGGAGAGCGACCCCGGCCGCGTGCGCGCCAAGGCGTACGACATGGTCATGAACGGCAATGAAATCGGCGGCGGCTCCATCCGAATCCACTCAGCCGAGCTTCAGGAGAAGATGTTCCGCGCAATCGGCTTCACGCACGAGGCCGCGTGGGAGCGCTTTGGCTATTTTATGGAAGCGTTCAAATACGGCACACCCCCGCACGGCGGCATCGCCTTCGGTCTGGACCGCATCGTCATGCTGCTCGCGGGCACGGCCAACATCCGCGACGTCATCGCCTTCCCCAAGGTGCAGACCGCGGCCTGTCTGATGACCAACGCGCCCGGACCCGTGGAGGATAAGCAGCTTGAGGAGCTGCACATTCGCGTGGATGCCGGGGAGTGAGCGCGCGGGCGCGAGTGTCTTGCTGCGCGCGAACCGCGTTTTGGCGCGCGCGTGGGTGCAAAGCGCAAATGCTGGCAATACTGGAAACAACGAACTTGATTAAAGGAGAGAATGACGATGCTGAAACATCTCACGAAAGCTGATTTTGACGCGGAGATCGCAAGCCCGGACGTTCCCGTGCTCGTGGATTTCTGGGCGCCCTGGTGCGGCCCTTGCCGCATGATCGGGCCTATGATTGAGGAGCTTGCCCAGGAAGTGGGCGATCGGGCGAAAATCTGCAAGGTGAACGTGGATGAAGAGCCCGAACTGGCGCAGCGCTACCGGATCGTTTCGATCCCCTGCGTGATCGTATTCCGCGATGGACGCGACGAGGAACGCATTGTGGGCGCGCGCGGCAAGGCGGATTATCAAAAGGCGATCGGGCTTTAAGAAGGGCCTCCGGCGGCGCGGCATTGGGCTGCGCCGGCCTTCGCGCCCGGGGGAACCCGACCTGCGGGCGGAGCTGAAAAGGGCGCACCGATGCGTGCGCCTATTTCCTTTTTATCCGTGAGCCGGACAGGAAAATACAAGATGTTGTGGCGGATTTTTCCGTGATACGGAAAACAAAAAAATATTCGCGAATCGAAGAAAAAACTATTGCCAAGAGCAATCTTATCGTGTATCATTGGTACGTTGCGCAGAAAAACGCATGTTTTTTGCGCGCGGA
>CAYNDC010000163.1:0-3870 GCA_964396085.1 uncultured Clostridium sp.
GTTTGAATTGTTGTCACATCTGCGCTCTTGCATTGGTGGGGGGAAGGTCGTAAATTATAGATGCATCGTGCCTTTGGGGCAAAATATCAGGAAGCGCGGGCTTCCGGAACAGGCGGAAACAGGAAAGATGAAATTCAGAGAGCACTTCGCGAGGTTCATGCAGGGGCGAAACGGCCCCGATGCGCTTTCGCGCGCGCTTTCTTATGCCTCCCTCGCGCTGCTCGTACTCGCAGTCATTTTGCAGGCGGCCGGCGCCGCGCTTGTGGGTCGTATTTTTTGGTGGATCGCGCTCGCCGTGATGGTGGCGAGCTATTGGCGGATGCTCTCAAAAAACATCGGCGGACGCAGCCGAGAGAACAACAAATACCTAAGCTGGCGCGGCAAGGCGCAGTCCTCCCTACGGCGCGCGCTCACGCGCATCAAACAGCTCAAAACCCACCGCTTTTTCAAATGCCCCGCCTGCGGCCAACGCGTGCGCACGCCGCGCGGCAAGGGAAAAATACGCATCACCTGCCCAAAGTGCGGCGAAGCTTTCATCCGTAAAAGCTGATGTTCGGATATGTAGTCCCCAACAAAGAGGCGCTCGACCCGGAGCAGGAGGCTCGCTACCGGGCCGTGTACTGCGGCCTTTGCAACGCGCTTCAAGCGCGCCACGGCGCTTGGGCGCGCTTTGCTTTGCAATACGACTTCGCCTTCCTCACGCTGCTGCTGGACTCCCTCTATGAGCCGGAGATCAGCGCGTGCGCGCGCCGCTGTGCGATGCACCCCTTTTGCGCGCGCCGCCACGAGGCGAGCGCGTTTACCGACTATGCGGCGGATATGACCATCGCCCTGTATTACCACAAATGCCTCGACGACTGGCGAGACGAGCATAATCTCATTGGCCGCTTGCAGGCCAGGCTGCTCAAAAAGCGCTATGCGGCCATCGCGCTGGCCTATCCCGGGCAGTGCGCCATCATGGGGGAGGCGCTCGAAAAGCTCCAGCGCATCGAACGCGGCCAAGCCGCCGCGCCGGATGCGGCGGCTTCCGCCTTTGGCGAAATCATGGCGGCGCTCTTCGCCCCGCGCGCGGACCGTTGGGAAAAGAACCTGCGCGCTTTTGGCATGGCGCTTGGCCGCTTTCTCTACATGATGGACGCGTGGGACGATGTTGACAAAGACGCCCGCCGCGGCAGCTTCAACCCGCTCGCGGGCGAGCGCGCGGCGCCGGATTTCGACGAGCGAAGCCGTGCCCTTTTGAGCGCGCTTTTGGGCGAGTGCACGGCGGAATTTGAGAGGCTACCCCTGGTGGCGGATATCGGATTGATGCGAAATGTGATATACTCCGGCGTGTGGACACGCTTTGAAATGAAACGCGCGCGAAAGGAGGCAAAACGATGCCGATAACGGACCCGTATAAAGTGCTGGGCGTGCCGACCACCGCCACGGACGACGAGGTCAAAAAGGCCTACCGCCGCCTTGCCAAGCGCTATCACCCCGACGCGAACCCCGGCGACAAAGTCGCCGAGCAGCGCATGAAGGAAATCAACGCGGCCTACGACCAAATCCTCAACGGCGGCGACCAGAGCGGCGCCGGCGCCTCCGGCAATTATGGCGGCTATACAAACGGCTCTTACGGCGGCGGCTATGGCGGCGGCCATGGCGGTTACGGGCAAGGCTATGAGGGGCAGAGCGCCGATCCGCGCATGAATTCCGCGCGCACCTATATCAGCTTCGGACGCTATGCTGAAGCGCTCAACGTGCTTGCCGGCATCAGCGAGCGCGACGCGCTTTGGTATTATTACAGCGCGATCGCCAACCAGGGTGCGGGCAACCGTATCCTCGCCATCCAGCACGCGCAAAGGGCCGTCGACCTGGATGCGGGCAACGCAGCCTACCGCGCGCTGCTCGAGGAGCTGCAAAACCCCGGCCAAACCTACACAACCTACGGGGGCGACTTCTCCGCGCCCGTTTTGAACATAAACCGCCTCTGCGGGGGATTTATTGCCTCGTGGCTGATGTGCATGTACTGCAATTTCTGTTGCCGATAACGAAACGACCGCCTGATTTTAATCCGGTTTATTATGAAGCTATGAAGCGGGGAGGATATGCAATGGACCTGATGAAGCTGCAAAACGGGAGCGATATCCGCGGCACGGCGATCGCGCTCGAGGGGGGACGGCCCGTGGATTTGAGCGGCGAGGCCGCCTGCGCCATCGGTCACGCGTTCGCGGCATGGCTGGCGGAGAAGCTCGAAAAGCCTATCGAGGAGCTGTGTATCGCCATTGGCCGGGACTCGCGCATTACGGGCGAGGATTTGCTGCGCGCCTTTGCGTCGGGTCTTGCCGGCGCGGGTGCAAAGGCGGTTTCCTTCGGCCTTGCGACGACGCCCGCGATGTTCATGGCGACGGTCGTCGGGGAGCGCCCCTTTGACGCGAGCGTGATGATCACCGCCAGCCACCTGCCCTATGAGCGCAACGGCTTGAAATTCTTCACGCGCGCGGGCGGGCTCGATAAAAAGGATATTAAGGCGCTGCTCGAGCGCGCCGGGGGCTGCGCATTCTCCGAAAGTTCCGCTGCTGTGCCGGCGATGGACTTCATGCAAACCTATGCGGCGCTGCTGCGTGAGCGCATCATCGAAGGCGCAGGCAGGGGTCCTCGCCCGCTCGAAGGGCTTCGCATCCTCGTGGACGCGGGCAATGGCGCGGGTGGCTTCTTCGCGGGCGACGTGCTTGCGCCGCTTGGCGCGGATGTGAGCGGCAGCCTTTTCCTGGAGCCGGACGGGCGCTTCCCCAACCACGCCCCCAACCCCGAGGATGAGCGCGCGATGGCGTATATCACACAGGCCGTGCTTGCCAATGAAGCGGACCTTGGCATCCTTTTTGATACGGATGTCGACCGCGCGGGCGCAGTGCTCAGCGACGGACGGGAGCTCAACCGCAACCGACTCATCGCCATGATCGCATCCATCGTGCTGCGCGACCATCCGGGCACCACGATCGTGACGGATTCGATCACCTCCACGGGTCTTGCGCACTTTATCGCCGCACGCGGCGGCGTTCACCGTCGCTTCAAGCGCGGCTATAAGAACGTCATCGACGAAGCTATCCGGCTCAACGCCGCGGGGCAGAGCGCACAGGTCGCCATGGAGACCTCCGGCCACGGCGCGCTTGGCGAGAACTATTTTCTCGACGACGGCGCGTATTTGATGGTGAAGCTCGTCATCGAGTTGGCGCGCGCGAAAGCCGGCGGCTATGCGCTCTCCCACATGATTGACGGCCTCGCGGAGCCTTGCCAAAGCGGAGAATACCGCCTGGCGCTCACCGGGGAGGAATTTGCGTCATACGGCGCCGGGATTCTGGCCGACCTCGCGCAGCATGTGGAGAAAACCCCAGGCTTTACGGCCGCAACGGACAATTTTGAGGGCCTTCGCGTCAACGCCGACGCCGCACACGGCGAGGGATGGTTTTTGCTGCGCATGTCCCTGCACGACCCGCTCATGGCACTCAACATCGAGAGCGACGCACCCGGCGGCCTCCAGCGCATGGCGAACATGCTCTACGATTTTCTCTCGCGCTACGAGCGGCTCGATATCTCCCCGCTCGCCCGGGATGCGAGTGCGTAACGGCAGCGCGTGATACTTTGGTTTTATTGAGGGACTGCCGGCCGGCAGTCCCTCTTATTCATTGCTTTTCTCTATTCGTTTGTTGCTTTTCTCTATTCGAGCTCGAACGCGCCGGTGTAGAGCTGGTAATACTTGCCCTTTTCCTCGATGAGGCGCTGGTGGCTGCCGCGCTCGATGATACGGCCGTTTTCCATCACCATGATGACGTCGGAGTTCTGCACGGTTGAGAGGCGGTGCGCGATGACGAACACCGTGCGTCCCTTCAT
>CAYNDC010000164.1:0-3853 GCA_964396085.1 uncultured Clostridium sp.
TTGTTCTTAAGGATCAAAAGCTGCTTTCCTTTTTGTGCGTTTTCGCAGACCCCAAACTGTAACGGTCTGTTACCGTTGTTGGCTTTGACAGTTAAAACGCCCGATATCCTTAACCTGAGCTGCTTTATATCAGGCGAACGGCTTGGAGCGGATCATGAACGGCACGAATCCCCTCCCGCTTCGCTTTGCCTATCACGCTCTCCATTAGGTGCAGCCGGTATAGAAGGGTGATCGGAACAGTTCTATCAGTCACCATTGTACTATGTCGCGCACCTGTTTCGGCCATGCATCGTCCGTTCTCTCAGGCCAGGCGCGTCACGCTGGCGCCGTAGCGCACATATTGTGGAGTACGACGCCGCGCGGAGGATGTTTATACTCACCATCAGCCTGTGCATGATTGTTAAAGACGAGGAAAAAATGCTCGGCAGCTGCCTCAATACTTTCTGCAGCGCCACGCGCCGCACCCTCTCGAGGAGGAATTGCCATGTCTCACCCAAACTTTCCGCCTATCGACCCGACGCTCACCCATGGAGAAGCTTTGAGCGTGCTGCTCACCACCATCGCCTTGGAGGAGCTTGGGCTGAGCCATCTCCTCAACGCCGAGGGTGAAAAAATACAGTTTATACCGGGCACATTCGCCGACTGCGGTGACGATTGCCCGTGCGCGCAGGATGTGCAGCGCAGCAACCAAAGCGTGCGCGAGCTGCTTGCAAGCGCGATCCAGTATCAGTTGTTATTAAAGGGCAAAAGGGATAACGTGCTCCAGTATATTGAACTACCGCCATCGCCTCCACCCCCCTGCCCGCCCAAACCCAACCGCCTGCCCAAGCCGCAGCCTGTGCCGGCAAGCGCCCAGAGGCGCTGTGAAGCAACATTCTCCACCCCGCAGCGCTGCCATATCCGACCTGGCGCGTACATGAACTGGGAGGCGCGCACGCCTGGCGGCGCAAGCCCGGCGCGTCGCTCGCCGGGGGATTGCACGGCCATTCTCCTCGAACCCGGCTCCCCGCTGGAGCTTTCTTTCCACGCCAGCATCCGCTGTGCGCACGGCGGAGCGCTCAGCGTTGTCGTCCTACTGGAGTATGGGGGGCGCTCCTGCGAGGCATTTAGCTATCATGCGCCATTTGTGCCGCGCAACATGTCCGTGCCGCTTTCCTTTAACGGGCCGCTTCTGCCCGCGCATATCAATGGGGAATCGGCAAGGGTTCGCGTCGTAATTCGCGCGCACGAAACCGTTTGCATCGAGCGGGCGCAGTTAGTCATCCGGCGGCTGTAAGTGCGATTTTCTGTGGAAATTCTGCGTGCAATGTGGTATGTTGGTTTCATCATTCATTGATTTTCAACGGAGGCCAGCATGCCGGATACGGTTTTTATTACGGGCGCATCGCGCGGCATAGGACGCGCAACGGCGCTCACCTTCGCGCGCGCGGGCTATCGCGTAGGCGTCGGATACCATGCTTCTCAAACGGAAGCGCTCTCAATCATCGGTGCGCTCAGAGACCTTGGCGCAAGCGCGCTTGCCGTATGCGGGGACGTCGCGGATTTTGACACCGTGCGCCGCATGATGGAGGAGGTTGAGGGCACGCTCGGCCCTATCAGCGCGCTCGTCAACAACGCTGGTATCGCGTGCGACGCGCTGTTTTGCGAAACCTCCCCCGAGGCTTGGCGGCACGTGTTCGAGGTGAACGTCACAGGCGCGTACAATGCCTGCCGCTGTGCTCTACCGGGCATGATTGCGCGCGGCCGGGGCACCATCGTCAACATCTCCTCCGTATGGGGGCTTTACGGCGGCTCTTGCGAAGCCGCGTATTCAGCCTCGAAGTCCGCGCTAGTGGGCCTGACAAAGGCGCTTGCACGCGAGGTTGGGCCGGCGGGCGTACGCGTCAACTGCGTGGCGCCGGGCGTCATCGATACGGACATGCTAAACGGCCTTTCGCCGGAAGACCGTGAGCGCCTCATCGACAAAACCCCGCTATGCCGCCTTGGCACGCCCCAGGACGTTGCCGAGGTGATTTGCTTTCTCGCTTCCCCCGCCGCGGCATTCATCACCGGACAGGTCCTCGGCGTGGATGGCGGCTTTGTAGGATAAAGGAGAGAGAATTATGCATCGTCTTAGCAAGCGCACATGGGCATCACTCATCCTCGTCGGCCTTGTGGGTCAGTTCGCCTGGACCATCGAGAACATGTACTTCAACGTGTTCCTCTACAACACCATCTCAAGCGACCCCAACGCCATCGCGACGATGGTTGCAGCAAGCGCAATTGCGGCCACCCTCACGACGCTGCTCGTGGGCGCCCTTTCGGACAGGCTTGGCAAACGCAAGCTGTTCATGAGCGGCGGGTATGTTCTCTGGGGCATCTCAACGCTCGCGTTCGGCTTTGTGAGCGTGGAAAACGCAGCGCGCCTTTTTCCCGCGGCGAATGCCGTTGCGCTCGCCACCGGCATGGTTGTTGCACTTGACTGCGTGATGACGGTGTTCGGCTCCTCCGCCAACGACGCTGCCTTTAACGCCTATATTACGGATGTGACAGACGAAACCAACCGCGGCCGGGTTGAAGCTGTTCTAACAACGCTGCCTCTCATCTCGATGCTCATCATTTTCGGCGCGTTCGACGGCATGACCCGCGCGGGACGCTGGAGAGAGTTCTTTTTGATCTTCGGCCTCGCCGTATCCGCAACGGGCATCATCTCCGCTTTCCTCGTAAAAGAGCCACAGCTTGCGAAAAAGGATGAGCCGTATTTCCAAAACATCTTATATGGATTCCGCCCTACCGTCGTTCGCCAGAATGCTTCGCTTTTCACGGCGCTCATAGCGTTTTGTGTCTTTTCCATCTCGGTGCAGGTGTTCATGCCTTATCTGATTATCTACCTGCAAAGCTATCTACAAATCGAATCCTATGCGCTCGTGCTGGGCATCGTGCTGATTGTCGCCTCGCTCGTGAGCATTCTCTCAGGCGGGTTGCTGGATCGGCTCGGCCGGCTGAACTGCATTTTGCCGGCGCTGGGCGTGATGCTTGCGGGTCTAATCCTGATGTACTTTGCGCGTTCCTTCCTTTTTGTCATCCTCTCGGGTACGGTCATGATGAGCGGCTTTATGCTCGTTGGCGCCATCTTCTCGGCTGCGGTACGAGATGATACGCCCGCGGGCAAGGTGGGCATGTTCCAGGGCATCCGCATGATCTTCGCCGTGCTGCTTCCTATGGTGATCGGCCCCTTTATCGGTTCGGCGGTCATTCGCGGCAGCGCTGCGACTTATGTGGAGCTCGGCGTTACCAAGAACGTACCCACGCCCGGTATTTTCCTCGCCGCGGCCGCAGTGCTGCTGCTTAGTGTCTATCCCATCATGGTCCTCAAGCAGGCGAAAGAAAGGACGCTCCAAGCATGAAAACGCGCTGGGGCAAGGCCCTGGATCCAAACGCTGTTCTTTTGGAATACCCGCGCCCGCAGATGCGGCGGGAGGCCTTTCTCATCCTCAACGGCGTTTGGGAATACGCCATCGTCCAGGACGAAGGCGTGCCGAATAACTATGACGGGGAGATCCTCGTTCCTTTCTCGCCCGAGTGCGAGCTCTCAGGCGTGGGGCGAACCCTCTCCCCCGGAGAAATGCTTTGGTACAGGAGAGAGTTCACCTTGCCCGCTGCGTGGGAGGCTGAGCGCGTACTTTTGCATTTCGGCGCGGTCGACCAGGAGGCCGAGGTGTTTCTCAACGGGCATCGCTTAGGCTCCCATACCGGCGGCTACACGGCGTTTTCCTTTGAGATGACGCCGCATCTTCATCCGCATGCACCCAATGAGCTTATCGTAAAAGTAAAAGATGCGAGCGACGCGTCCTACCATTCGCGCGGCAAGCAG
>CAYNDC010000165.1:0-680 GCA_964396085.1 uncultured Clostridium sp.
CGCTCATAATGGCCACGGGCGTCGCAAGGCCCAGCGCGCAGGGGCAGCTCACCACCAGCACGGAAATGGCGATGGAGAGCGCGAACTCCGCCGTTTCGCCTGCTATGAGCCAAATGATCCCCGCCAGGAGCGCAATCCCCATGACGATGGGCACGAACACCCCGGCGATTTGATCGGCAAGCCGCGCGATTGGCGCCTTGGACGCGCCTGCCTCCTCGACAAGGGCGATCATGCGCGCAAGCGTCGTCTCGCTCCCCACGCGCGTGCAGCGCATGACGAACGAGCCTGTGCGGTTGACCGTGCCTGCGCTCACAAAGTCGCCCGGCGCCTTATCCACCGGCAGGCTTTCGCCGGTGAGCATAGATTCGTCCACCGCGCTTCGCCCCTGTTCGATGATGCCGTCCACGGGCACGCCCTCACCCGATTTGACGCGCACGAGGTCCCCCTCACCCAATTCAGAAACCGGTACGAGCCGCTCTTCCTCGCCCATTACCAGCGCCGCGAATTTTGGGGAAAGGTCGATGAGCTTCTCGATGGCCGCGCCCGTCTTGGAGCGCGAGCGCGCCTCGAGGGTCTTGCCGACGAACACGAGCGTCAAAATGGTGGCCGCGGATTCGAAGTAGAGCTGCATCGAATAATGCTCGATTTCCGCCGCGCTGCCAACTGCAATCTTATAGAGC
>CAYNDC010000165.1:690-3849 GCA_964396085.1 uncultured Clostridium sp.
GCGCGAACAGGCCGTATAGGAGCGCCGCGCCGGAGCCTACGGCGATGAGCGAATCCATGTTCGGCGCGCCGCGGAATAGCTGGCGGAAGCCCACGATGAAGTAGCTTCTGTTGAGGATGCATATGGGGAGCGTCAGCGCGAGCTGCACGAGCGCGAACAGGAGCTTGTTATCGTGCAAAACCATCGGTAGAGGCAATCCAAGCATATGCCCCATCGAAATATACATGAGCACGACGAGCAAGCCAACCGACCACCACAGCCGCCGCAGCATGCCTCGGTCCTTCTGCTCGCGGCTGCGCTTCACTTCCTGCGCAAGGTCCTCACGGGCAACGTGCGCCTTGTAGCCCGCATGGTCGACCGCGGCCATAATCGTCGCCTCGTCCATCTTGGATTCGTCGTAGAGGATGCTCATCGAGTTCGTGAGCAGGCTCACCGCCGCCTCATCGACGCCGGGCAGCGCTTTGACGCTTTTTTCCACATGCGCGACGCAAGCCGAACAGGTCATCCCTTCTATTTCAAAACGTTCCTTTTTCATTGTTCCCATTCCTTTACAAGCGTTCTTTTCATGCTATTATGTTACCATGCGCGATCCAATTTTAACAGCCGCGCGTGCGCATGGGTTTGCCGCCGCGTATTTCCTTGCCCCTCTGCCCCTCCCGCTTTGGCGGGAGGCTTCGCAGCGTTCGCAAACGGATTGCGGCATGCCCTGGGATATTCCCTCAGCCTTTCCCGAGGCGACAACCATCATCCTGCTCGCGGCATCGTATTTGCCCTATCCCCAAGAGTATGGCCACATCCTCCCCTACTATCTCACCGAACACCACGCATACTTTCAGGCAAAAGCGCTTGCGCGGGAAATCGCCGCGCAGGGCTTCTATTGCGAGCCGGTTTGGCTGCCCGCGCGCGCTCTCGCGCTCGCAAACAACGTGGGCAATGTCGGCCCCAACGGCCTCTTGGCTCTTGGGGAGCGGGGTACGCGCTTCGCGCTGTTCACCCTTGCGACAAACGCCGTTTCGCCGCTTGCCGATCACATGGCAGCCCCCGCGTGTCCTGCGGGATGCGATGCCTGCATCCGAGCCTGCCCGACGCATGCCATCAGCGCCGCAGGGCTTGAGGTGTCCCGCTGCCTGCGCTTTCACATGGACGATGCCGCCCATCCGCCATTCGTGCTCGAAAAGCTAACGTCCTTTTTGGGCTGCGACCTTTGCCAGAGCGTTTGCCCGAAGAACGCGCACCTCGCGGTACACAAGCCGAACGAGCAAGTCCTTTCAGCCTTCGAGCTGCGCCGGCTGATTCTCGGGGATGCGGCCGATGCTCGTGCGCTCGTTGGCAGAAACATCACCGGCGGCGGCAAGCTCACGGTGGAGGCCATCGCCCTAGCCGCCAAAGCCGGCCTTTTTGAAGCGGAAATCCGCCGGGCGCTCGCCTCCCCCTTTGAAGCGGTACGCGAGGCCGCAAAATGGGCGCTGGAAACTCATTTCTGAGTTTTTCGCTTGCAATGCGCGGCGATACACAGTAAAATAGCTTTGCCGCGCTAGGCGGGGAGTTAGCGGTGCCCTATACCTGCAATCCGCTAGAGCAGGGCACAATTCCCGTTCCGAGGCCCGAACCTGTGGGGCTTGGAATCGGCAAGGAGCGTTGATGGCCGGGTCCCGTGCAATCGGGGGCCGTGAACCATGTCAGGTCCTGACGGAAGCAGCATTAAGCGGATTCGCCGATGTGCCGCGGGAACGCCTGGCCGGAGCCACCTGACCGAGATACCGCCCGGAGGCGCGCAGGTCGAAGAATGGGTGCGCGGCATTCAAAAGAAGCCTTTCCCTTGCGGACGGCTTTTTTTGTTTGCCGTCCGGCCGGAAATAAAGGCGGCGCGAATAAACCATATCGGTTCATCCGCGCCGGCTAATGCGTTATTACGTGCAAACCGCTGTAGAATTATTCCTTCTCTTTTTCGATGTTGCCCTCGGCCGCATTCTTGCGCACGCTCTCGATGCCGTTGAGCGCACTGGGCTTGCCCTTGTAGCCCTCGGACACCGCGATGATTTCGCCGTTGGTGGCCTTGAGGCGGAAGCGGAACTCGCCGGACTTATCGAGATAAAGCTCGAACTTGGGGTGCTTTTGGGCGGCACAATCTTCGACGCTCTGATCCTCGAGGTTTGCAACGGGCGCGTTGCGGATCACGCTGTCCACACCTTTTTTGCAGGCGGCCTCGGTTGTGTAAACCTCGGAGGTAGCAATCACTTCCCCATTGGAAGCCTTGAGATCGAACTTATAGCCACTGGGAACCTGTTTCATGACGAATTTGCCCATGGTTGTGCTCCTTTCGTTCTTTGGCGTTGCTTTGATTGATTAAAGTATACTATCTATATAAGGATTGCTGCAAGTGACTTTATCACGTTTTGTCATTTTTTACCGAAAAGATCCGTAAATTTTGCCATTGTTTTCGCGAAATCGGCAAAAACGTCCGGCGAAAGCTGCTCCGCGCGCGCGTTTTCATCGATGCCGTGTCGCTCAAATATCCCAAGGAGCATCTCGCGCTCCATTCCCGCGGCGCGCAAGTTGTTCATGAGGGTTTTGCGCCGCATCGAAAAAGCTGCCTCAAGCAGGTGCACAAGCACGGGGTCCGCCTGCGTGTCATCCTTTCGCGCAAGGGAGAGGACAACGCTCTCCACCTCAGGCTGCGGGTAATACTGCGCGGCGGTGAGCGTCATCATCACCGAACAGTCATAAAGCCGCTGCGCCAGCACCGCGAGGGGGCCGTAAAGCTTCGAGCCGGGCTTTTCCAAAAAGCGCGCGGCGGCCTCCTTTTGCACCATCAGCGTCATGCGGCGCGGCAGGGTGGAGCAGGAGAGGAGCTTCATGCAGATGGGCGTCGTGATATAATAGGGCAAATTGCCCACAGCGCAGTACGCGTCCTGCGCCGCAGCGTACGCCGTGAGATCGAACTTTATAAAATCCTGATGGACGAGCGTGAGCGTTTCGGCGTTCGCGAAGTGTTGATGCAGGGCTTTGACCATCGCCGCATCGAGCTCCACAGCCAATACGCGCGGGGCGCGCGCGAGAAGCTCCCCCGTGAGCGCGCCAAGGCCGGGGCCGATTTCCAACACGGGGAGGCCGGGGGCGCAAATATCCTCAGCGATGCGCCGCGCCGCGTCCCCATCG
>CAYNDC010000166.1:0-3842 GCA_964396085.1 uncultured Clostridium sp.
GGCTGCGAGGTGGGAAACCACACCTGGTCCCATGCGGATCTGACGCGCCTTTCCAAAGAGGATTGCGTTGCGGAAATCGAAAAAACCAACGCGGAATTAAAACGCGTGCTCGGGCACGGGGCAGCTCTCGTGCGGCCGCCCTTTGGCTTCTACAACAGCACCGTGCGGAGCATTGTGCCCTATCCCCTCGTGCTTTGGTCGCTCGATACGCAGGACTGGCGCGAGCAGGATCCCGCGAGCATCGCGCAAACGGTCGCCAACGAGGTGCAAGAGGGCTTCGTCATCCTCATGCACGACCAGCAAGCCGCCACCGCCGCGGCGATAGCCCATATTATCCCGGCGCTATTACAGGAAGGCTTTCGCTTTGTGACGGTTTCGGAATTGATCGCAACACAGGATGTTACAACGAGCGCAGTCAAACTCCCGCCCTGATTGAATAACAGGTGGAGATTTGCTATAATACCTTTCAAAACTGCTTGAGAGGTATTTTTATGTCAACGTTGACAATAAATAAGGCGCGCGCGATCATCGCCGCAAACGTGAGCGAGCCTCATCTTTTGCTGCACGCGCTGGCGGTATCCGCCGCGATGGGCGCGATGGCAGAGCGCTTTGGCGAGGACCGGGAGCACTGGGAGGCCGTGGGCTACCTGCACGATGTGGATTACGAGCGATTCCCTGAGGAGCACCTCGCCCATACGCCGGAGATTCTCGCGCAGCACGATATCGACGAGGCGGACCTTCGCGCCATCCTCTCCCACGGCTACGGCATGTGTACGCAAGTCGAGCCACGCAGCAAGCTCGAGCAGAGCCTCTTTACGGTGGACGAGCTTACGGGTATCGTGCAGGCTGCAAGCCTCATGCGCCCCACGGGCCTTTCCGACCTCGAGGTATCAAGCCTGAAAAAGAAATTTAAGGATAAAAAATTTGCCGCCAAGTGTGACCGCGATGTGATTCTGCAGGGCTGCGCAATGCTCAATCTCCCGCTCGAGGAAGTGATGCAGTTGGTCATCGACGGCATGCGCGCGCACATGGACGAACTCGGCCTGGGGCCGAGGGAGAATTGACCCACAACATTCCCATTTGACTCTTTCGCGTATCGCAGGCAGCTTCCTACGCCAGGCGATCTGTGGCCGGGAAACCGGCTGCATGCAGCCGCAAAGAAACCGCGGCCCCCGTGTCAAACGGAGGCCGCGTTTGTTTAAGTGATTGAATTGGTCAATTACACAATGCCCTGCGCCATCATGGCGTCGGCCACCTTCTTGAAGCCCGCGATGTTCGCGCCGGCGACGAGGTTGTAGCCCATGCCGCACTCGGCAGCCGCCTTGGCGGAAGCCGCATGGATGTTCTCCATAATGGTGTGCAGCTTCGCGTCTACCTCCTCGGCAGGCCATGCGAGGCGCCCGGAGTTCTGGCTCATCTCGAGGCCCGAAACCGCAACGCCGCCCGCGTTGACAGCCTTCGAGGGCGCCACGACCAGGCCCTTCTCCATCAGGAAATAGAGCGCTTCGTTGGTGGTGGGCATATTGGCCACTTCGATATAATACTTGGTGCCGTTAGCGAGGATCTCCTGCGCCTCGGGCATGCCAATTTCGTTCTGGTATGCGCAGGGCATGCAGATATCCACCTTCTGGCCCCAGGGCTTCTTGCCCGGGAAGAACTCGACGCCAAACTTATCCGCATAATCCTTGACCTTGTTGCGTCCGGAATTGCGCATTTCGAGCATGTAGTTCCATTTTTCCGGCGTGCCGATGCCCGCGGGATCGTAAATATAGCCATCGGGGCCGGCGAGGGTGACAACCTTCGCTCCCAGCTCCGTAGCCTTCATCACCACGCCCCAGGAAACGTTGCCAAACCCGGAAACGGCAATGGTCTTGCCGGCAATGGTATCGTTTTCGTGCTTGAGCACCTCGTTGAGGTAATACACAGCGCCAAAGCCCGTCGCTTCGGGACGGATCAGGCTGCCGCCGTAGCTTGCGCCTTTGCCCGTGAGCACGCCGTTCTCATACGCGCCGCGAATGCGCTTATACTGACCAAAGAGGTAGCCGATCTCGCGGCCGCCCACGCCGATATCGCCCGCAGGCACGTCGACATCCGGGCCGATGTGGCGGTAAAGCTCGGTCATAAAAGCCTGGCAGAAACGCATGATTTCGCCATCGCTCTTGCCTGTGGGGTCAAAGTCGCTGCCGCCCTTGCCGCCGCCCATCGGGAGCGAGGTCAGGCTGTTTTTGAAAGTCTGTTCGAAAGCGAGGAATTTCATGACGGAGAGGTTGACGTGCGGAGCGAAGCGCAATCCGCCCTTATAGGGGCCGATGGCGCTGTTGAACTGCACGCGGAAGCCGCGGTTGACCTGGGCTTTGCCTTGATCATCCACCCAGGAAATGCGGAACTCTATCACACGCTCCGGCTCGACAAGCCGTTCGAGCAGGCCGGCCTTTTCATATTCAGGGTGCTGCTCGATGACGGTTTCCAGAGACTTGAGCACTTCCTCGACGGTTTGGATGAATTCAGGCTCGTTCGCGTCCCGCTTGTGAACCTTGTTCAGAATTTCCTGAACATAAGCGTTCATGATTTTACCTCCGTTTTTATGGAATTTTTGATGCGGCAAGCATGAGAAAAAACCGCCGCCCACACACCAAAGTTATCATAAAACGAAGCAGGAAAAATGTCAAGCCGGACGGACGCCGGTCTGCAATATATTTATTATCAATAAAAAATGCAGCTTATCTTGCACCCATAAGCAGCTGCTCGTACACCGGGAACGGCCAAAGCGAGGCGGTTGTGATGCGCTCCAGCGCATCGGCGCTCGCGCGCAACGCCGCCATCGCGGGCAGGACGGCATCCCGGCAGATGGCGCAGGCGCTCTTCGTTTCCTGTGCGCCTTCGGCCTTCGCCAGCGCCTCCTCGAGCGCGAGCGCATGCGCGTCCAACGCCTCCAGAAGCGCATCCGCTTCGGTGAGCCTGCGCACCTCGCTCATCGCCCTGACGCCTGCCGCGCGCTTGGCGTTCACAGCTTCCGCCATGTGGCGCTGCGCCTTCGAGCATGTGGGAATAATCTCGCGCCGCGCCATCTCGAGCATGGTGCGCGCCTCGATCATCGTCACCTTTGCGTAGCCTTCCAGGGAGACTTCATAGCGCGAATGCAGCTCCCGTTCCGAAAAGATGCCGTATTTAGTAAAGAGCGCAATGTTTTCCGGCGCGATGTAGCGCGGCAAAACATCGGGCGTCGTTGGGTATTCCACAAGGCCGCGCCGTTTGGCCTCCTCCCGCCAGCACGCAGCATAGCAGTTGCCTCCAAAGAGGATGCGCCCGTGCGCACGAACCGTCTTTGCAATTAAATGCCGGGCTTCCTCCCAAGCATCCGCCGCCCCCTCGAGCGCATCCGCAAAGCCTGCGCACGCGTCTGCGACGATGGTGTTGATGACGGTGTTCGCATCCGCGATGGAATGGCTTGAGCCGGGCATGCGAAATTCAAATTTGTTGCCCGTGAAAGCGACCGGCGCGGTGCGGTTGCGATCGGTATTATCCATGCGCACGCGAGGCATGGCAACGATGCCGCTTTGGAGCATGCGCTCCCCCGCGCCGTCATAATCCCCGCCATTGGCAGCCGCCTCAAGGACAGCAGTAAGCTCCTCCCCCACGAACACCGAAATGATCGCCGGAGGCGCTTCCGTCTGCCCGAGACGCAGGTCGTTGGATGCGCCCGCAACGCTCAAGCGCAAAAGATCCTGGTGCTCGTCGGCCGCTTGGATCACGGCGCTGAGCAGCAGTAAAAACAGCGTGTTCTGTGCGGGGGCCTTGCCCGGGGAGAGCAGATTGACGCCGGTATCGGTCATGAGCGACCA
>CAYNDC010000167.1:0-3837 GCA_964396085.1 uncultured Clostridium sp.
CGGATTTTTTCGTCCATCACGGCCTGTTCGCCGAAAAAATCCGGCAGATTGGGCCTTGCGGGCAAATGCTCATAGAGCGCCTCGCCAAGCGCGAGCGCCGCTTCCACCGTGCTCAGGTAGCAGAGCACGTGGACCTCCTCGCGCGTTTCGGCCTCGATCCCGGGGATGAGCAAAAGGCCCGCGGCGTCGGCGGCCTTCTTTAAGGCCGGCAGGTTGCGCGCGCTGTTGTGGTCGCACACCGCGATTGTCTCAAGCCCTTTGATGCGCGCCATGTTGACGATGTTGTTTGGCGTCATCTGCATATCCGCGCAGGGGGAAAGGCAGGAATGGATGTGCAAATCCGCGGCGAGCGTTCGCACGCTTTAGGCCTCGATGCCCGCCTCGTGCATAAGCCCGGCGATGCGGTAGGCTGAAAGCGGCGATGCAATCACGGCGATGCCGACCTCGTCCGCCTTTTTGAGGGATTCGGCGTCAGCGGCCACATCCTCCGGCCAGATTACGCAAGCCATCTCATGCAACGAGGCCACGGCGATAACGTTGAGGTGCGTCTGCACCGTCACCCAGGCGCAGCCCTCGCCGCCGCGTGCCATGACCCAACTGAGTAGATCGCATACGCAGCCGTGCTTGATCTCGTTCTCGCCATGTTGGGATAATACCCTGCCTTGGATCCTTTGCGCGAGGTCGTTGACAGTCATCTTTCCCCTCCGTTTTCAACCAATCATGATAGTGTGAGCGAATTTTATCCTCGTTTGTTGGCGTTGGCAAGGTCCACCATGTCCTGCGCCATCTGTCGCACCTTGTCGCGCAGCTTGAATATGCAGTCCATCTCCACAGCGCTGCCCTTGACGATATCCTCCGCAAGCGTGCGGCAGGTAGGCGAGCCGCAGGAGCCGCAGTCCAACCCCGGCAGCATGCGCGTGATTGTCTCGAGCTTATCGGTCATGCGCGCAGCCTCCACAACATCATCGGAAAGCTTGAGGATATCGTGCTGCTCAAAGGGCAAGTCATAGCGAATGAGGTCTTCATTCAGGTATTTGTTGACGTGTTCGTCCGTCTCCAGCTCCATACGCGGCTGGGAGTAGGCGATGCGGCGGTTTCGGTTTTTGGCGACAAACTGATTTTCGAAGTTGAGCGGGCCCCCAACGCATCCGCCGTTGCAGGCCATCGCCTCAAAAAGTTGCAAATCGTGCAGCCGCTCGTTTTCGATTTCCTCCAGGCACTGGATGATCGAGTGCACACCGTCCACAGCGAGATAATGCTCCGTCCCAACGGCTGCCGAAAAGCCACCGATCACTGCCGCGCCCAGGCCGAACGCGCCAGATGGGAACATGGCGGCATTTTGCGGCACATCCACTCTTCCCATGAGGGAGATTACTTTTGCGTAAACGTCACGCGAGGCGAACACCCCATCCAGCTCGCTCTTTGTCAAGCCCAAAGGCCTTCGCACATGCGTAGTCTCCGCCGCGCAGGGGGATATATAATAGGCGCCGATCTCCTCGACGGGCACGCCCGTCACCTGCGAAAACTCGCGCTTGGCAATGCGCGCGGCGACCTCGTTCGTGGGTAAAAACGGCGAAAGATTATCGATTAAGTTCGGATAAAGGGTCGTGATCAGCCGCGGGATGACCGGGCAGTTTGTGGAGATGAGCGGAATCACCGCATCCGATGTTTTCAAATAACGCCTCGTCGCCTCGGCGATGATCTCGGCTGCCTTGGCCTCCTCATAGATGGCATCGAACCCCAGCGCGTAAAGCGAGGGGAACAGATCCTCCGGCGATGCGAGCGTGCGGAACTGCGCGTAAAAAGAAGCGGAGGGAATGCAGATGTTGTACTTGAATTGGCCCAGCGCCTCGAGCGGCGTCGTCACCGTCACCACCGCGTGATGGCGGCAATAGACGATGCAACGGCCGCAGTCTATGCAGCGCTCCGCTAAAATGCGCGCTTTCCCCTCCTGCACGCGAATGGCCTCGGTCGGGCAGGTTTTGATGCAGCTCGTGCAACCCACACACCTGCGCTTATCGATGCGAACGGAATGCGTATACATTTACTTCCCTCCCCCGCTCGAATCCAGAACATATTCGGAAACGATCGTTGTCCCTACCCCGGGGGTAGATTCGATGCTGAAGATATGGCTGTGCCGCTTGATGTTGGGCAAGCCCATGCCCGCGCCAAAGCCCATGTTGCGCACTTCCTGCGTGGCGGTGGAATATCCCTCCTTCAAAGCGAGCTCCACATCCCGGATGCCGGGGCCACAGTCTTGGCTCATGAGCCTGAGCCGACCCTTCATCACCGCCAGACTCAACCCGCCCCCTTGGGAGTGGATGACGAGGTTAAGCTCCAGCTCATACGAGGCAATCGCAAAATCGCGGATGATCGCAGGCTCGATGCCCATGCGCTTCAACGTGTTTTTCATGGCGCGCGAAGCGTCGCCCGCGGTTGCAAAGCCGCTGCTTTCGACCGGGTAGCGCTCTTGGTACAGAATCTCTTCCATCGTTTACCTCGAGCAGCTTCTCAGTCCCGCTTCATAGAGCAGTCCACAGGCGGTAAAAAGGGTCTTGTCCGTATGAAGAACGATGAGATCGAGCGCGCGCGCATCCGCCAAAACCTCTTCAGGCACAGCTTTCCCGCGCACGAACATGATGCAGCGAATGTCCATCATCTCTGCCGTGCGGATCAAGTGCTGGTTGACGGTACCCGTTAAAACCAACGTGCTGTTGTTTAGCTCATAGGCCAGCATGTCGCTCATCAAATCCGCGCCAAAGGCGGAGGTGATTTCGGTCTCGTCCAAATGCGCGCCGCCACAAAGAACCCGCGCGTCCAATATCCCCATGATTTGAGATGCCTTCATGATCCTCGCTATCCCGCCAGCGCCTGGGTCAGTGCGGCGTATTGATTTGTAATATTTAGATAAGTATACTTCATCGCCGCTGAAAAATCCACTGTGCTTTCATAATCGTCTTCAACCAGCTTGCCAAGGCTCGCGCGCACGATCGCATACTCATCCAGAATGCGCGAAAGCGCCCCGCCGTCAGGCGCAAAGGAGGCGAGCTGCCCCATCTCCCGCTCAAGCGACTGCAATATCTTCTCCGCCTCGCTCTTCCCCTGCGTTACGCTGAGCGTATCCTTATCAAAAGAAAGCGCCGCCTGAGCCAGGCTCTTTCGCGCATTGGCCAGCGCTTCAAACCCCGCGCGCACGCCCTCCATGTCCTCCTCTGGCGCGGTAACGCGAAACACCGCCGAAACGGACTCTAATGTGTAGAGCGTGCAGTCCGCGCCCTCCGCGGCAAGGCGCTCCTTGACGCTGTTCGCGCTCTCACGCTCCTCATAGCCTGCGGCCATGACGCGGTAGCGCAGCTCTCCCGAGGAGCTATCCTCCAACACAAAACCGGCGCCGCCGCGCGCTTGCAGCGTCTGCGCCTGCGCATCCGCATTGGCGCGCGAACTGAACACGCCCATTTGTAGCATGTAGCATGTCACGCCCGGGAAGGTGATCTGCGCGCTCACGGGTGCCGCGTCGCCCTCGGAAAGATCCAGGGATCCGGTGCTCTCTCCCGGCCCTATGGTTTCGTCGGGCGTTTCGTCGGCGCCTTCGTCGCTCTTATCCCCCGCGAAGAAGGCGATGGCCGGCGCCATAACGTTCTTTGCCATCCACGCTCCCGCGCTTGACGAGGCGAGTAGATAGATGATGCCGGCAATCAGCAGCAGCGAAACGATAGCGCCGCCCGCGGCACCGCCGCCCCCTGTCCTGGCGCTATGCGCCCTGTATCGAGCCCGTGCGCGCTTGCGCCTGCGCCTGTATTCCATAGCTACCTCCGTGCTTGTTTCGGGTATGGCTAT
>CAYNDC010000168.1:0-3815 GCA_964396085.1 uncultured Clostridium sp.
GGTTCGAGTCCCTGAGGGTGTACCACAAAAACCCCGATAACCTTTTGGTTTTCGGGGCTTTGTTTTTTTGGTCAACCGCCTATTCCGATTTTCATTTCAGCAGCTCTCTTTCCGTTTTGGGCAACACAAAAACCTCGTCCCTTTGAGGGAGAAAAAGAACGGCTCCCAGCCTGCGTTGGTATGTGCTCTATGGCAACGAGAGAGGGGGTGAACCGCTTGCTGTCCCTGCAGCAAATTGCCAAAAACTACTTGCAATATAAAAGCGCCGTGTTATAATAATTGCAAGATGTGAATATGAATTCACGAGATAAGCCTTTCTTGTTTTCAGCTCATTTCCCGGTCGCTATCGTGTTGCTCGTTCTCGACTCGCAGTACCAACCCGTGCGAGGATTTATGTTCAAAAAGTTCACCGAACGTGAGATGGACGCAATTATACAGGCGGGCATTGACGAGTTCGCATTGAACGGGCCCGACAAGGCGAACATGCACGCCATTGCGGCAAAGGCCGGCGTGAGCGTAGGCGTGCTCTACAAGTATTTCAAAAATAAAGATGATTTTTTCGAGGCGTGCGTGCGGCATTGCCTCGCGGTGCTCGAGACGGTGGTCCGCGAGGTGGTGGAAGGGGAGGATAAAATCCTTGTCCGCGCAGAGAAACTCATCCGCGCGCTCCAGAAAAACGCGAAAGAGCAAAGCAACTATAATGTTTTGTATCACG
Source organism: uncultured Clostridium sp. (assembly GCA_964396085.1). Classification (GTDB taxonomy): domain Bacteria; phylum Bacillota; class Clostridia; order Christensenellales; family CAG-138; genus Phil1. The sequence goes on from CAYNDC010000168.1 coordinate 716, forward strand.
AAATCACATCGGGAAGCTGCCGCAAATACGCGCCTTTACTTGCCAAGGAAATCGAAAGCATCTCGTCGCAGGCATACTCGGCGTTTCTAAGCAGCGCGCAGGCACAAGGCGACATCCGCTCGGATGCCGATCCGCGCCTGTTCGCGTTCTTCTTCGATAATCTCCTTATTATGCTGCAATTTTCCTACTCCTGCGACTATTACCGGGAACGCTTTAAGATTTACTGCGGCGAGGATGTGTTCGACGACGATGAAAAAGTGGTTTCGGAGCTTTTGAAATTCTTCGAATCGGCTTTCACCGTGGAACAAACGCAAATCGCGCACAAAAACTGAAAGAGGTGACGAGATGGCGTATGTGATTGCCTGCGACGTAGGGACGACCGCGGTAAAAACCTGCTTGTTCCGTTTGGAGGAGAAGATCACGCTCATTGCCAGCGCGCAGCAGGGTTACGGCCTCTATGTGCTTGATAACGGAGGCGTGGAGCAGGATGCGGACGAATGGTGGGCTGCGATGTGCTCCACCACCCGGGCTCTGATTGAAAAAAGCGGCGTAACGCCGCAGCAGATCGAAGGGCTTTCGTTCTGCTCGCAGATGCAGGGGCTCGTGCTCGTCGATCGTGAAGGCCGCGCCGTACGAAGACCGATGAGCTATATGGACCAGCGCGCGAGGGCTGAGTTTAAGACGGGCATGGCGCACGGGTTAACGGTAAGCGGCGTGAATGTTGTCAAGCTTCTAAAAAGCCTAAAGCGCACCAGCGCGGTCTCTACAAGCGTCAAAGACCCCGTTTGGAAATACAAATGGGTGCAGAGCAATGAACCGGAGATCTTTGCAAGGGTCTACAAATGGCTCGACGTGAAGGAATACCTGATCTGCCGCTGCACGCACGAGTTCGTGATGACCGAGGATTCCGCCTATTCGACCTTTCTCTACGACAGCCGCAGCGGCAAGTGCGGCTGGAGCAAAACATTATGCGATATGCTTAAGGTGAACATGGCCCATCTGCCGCGCATCGTCCGGCCGACCGAGAGGGTGGGCGGGCTGAACGGGGAAGCGGCGCGGGAGCTTGGGCTTGCCGAGGGTACGCCGGTGTTTGGCGGCGGAGGCGACGCAACGCTCATCGGCATCGGCTCGGGCTGCACCGCCACGGGCGATACCCATATCTATTCCGGCACCTCTGGTTGAGTATCGACCATCGTTGAGAAGCAAAGTGTGGATATCAATGCCATGATGGCAGCCATCGTCAGCGCAATCCCGAACAAATACAATTATTTTGCAGAAATGGAAACCGCCGGGAAATGCCTCGAATGGGTAAAAGATCATCTCGCTCTTGACGAGATCGGGATCTACCTGGAAAAGAAGAATATTGCCGAATGCCGTGAAAGCGTTTATACGAGCCTGTATGACTATATGACCGAGACCATCATAAGCGCTCCCCCGGGCGCGGGCGGCGTGATCTTCACGCCGTGGCTGCACGGCAATCGCTGCCCGTTCGAGGACCCCAACGCCGCGGGCATGTTCTTCAACATTCGGCTGGAGACCGGCAAAACGGAGCTGATCCGGGCGGTTTTGGAGGGCGTATGCTTCCATCTTCGCTGGATGCTCGAGTGCCAGGATAAAAACATCAAAACGTCCGCTACGATCCGCTTCGTGGGCGGCGGCGCGCTCTCGGATGTTACCTGCCAGATCCTGGCCGATATGACAGGCCGCACGATAGAAACCGTGCAAGCGCCGCAAAACGTTGGCGCTGTGGGCGCGGCGGCGGTTATCGGCGTAGGGCTTCACCTGATCGAAAACCTCGAGTGCGTACATGGTCTTATCCCCGTCGTGAAGTCGTTTGCTCCCAATCCCTCGGTGAAGACCGCCTATGATAAGAACTATGAGGTGTTCAAGTCGATCTATCGCACGAACAAGAAGCTTTTTAAGCTTATGAACCAGAACTAAATATCAGGAGGAAACAGCGCAATGAAGCAGCATGATCGTTATGTTGACGCGAAAAAGGTCACGTCGCAGCTTGACGAACTCATCAAAAAACCCATCTACAGCATCGGCAAAAGCGCCCTGCAAAAGTATGAAACCGAATATTACGGCGAAAAATGCAAGGGTTCGCGCGCAATGGTCGACGAGGCGCTTTGCGTAATTCCGGGTGGCGTGCAGCACAATCTCGCCTTTAACTATCCGTTCCCGCTCGTGTTCACAAAAGCACAGGGCAACAGGCTTTATGATGTGGACGGCAACGAGTATTTCGACTTTTTGCAGGCCGGCGGCCCCACCGTGCTCGGCAGCAACCCGCAAGCCGTACGCGAAAAGGTCGAGGAGCTTTTAGATACCTGCGGCCCATCCACAGGGCTTTTCCACGAGTATGAATACAAGATCGCTCAAAAGATTGTGCAGCTCGTTCCCTCGGTGGAGATGGTTCGCATGTTCGGCTCCGGCACGGAGGCCTGCATGGGCGCCATCCGCATGGCGAGGCTTGCCACAAAAAAGAAAAACATCGTCAAAATGGGCGGCGCATACCACGGTTGGAGCGACCAGCTCGCTTACGGTATCCGTATCCCGGGCACCAAAGGATTGCAGAGCGCGGGTATCCCCGGCTTCGCGTTCCGTCACACGCAGGAGTTTTTCCCCAACGACCTCAACGACATCGAACGCGTGCTGCGCCTCAATTGCATCAACGGCGGCACGGCAGCTGTCATGCTCGAGCCGATCGGCCCTGAGAGCGGCACGCGGCCTGTGGACTTTGATTTCCCCGCGGGCGTAAGGAAGCTCTGCGATAAGTACGGCGCGCTGCTGATCTTCGACGAAGTTGTGACGGGATTCCGCATGGGCCTTGGCGGCGCGCCGACCTTTTCACCGGGGGGGACACCGGATGCTGACGCGAAGAAATACTGGGTATCTGTGCGGCGCGCGCTGCTGCGCGCGAAAATCGACCGGATCGGCTTGGGCGGCTACCTGCATTATGTAGAGGAGTATCCGCGGTTTGCCCAGGCGATGGATGAGATCCTCGGTGAGTTCCGCCGCGTCGCGGCACTGCGCGAGGCCGGGCCTGCCCTGCTGTGGAAGCCCCGCGTCGGCATCCTGACCGCCTGGGGCAGCCTGCGCA
>CAYNDC010000169.1:0-3814 GCA_964396085.1 uncultured Clostridium sp.
TCCATGATAAAATTATCCAGAATAAACAGCTCGATATACATACACTAACCTTCCGAGTCAATGTATCATATTCCCGCTGCCGGATATGTAGAACAGCCGCTGAAAAAACGACGCTTTACTGTCGAAGCGCCTCTTGCCCCTTGCTTTCTTCTCAAAAAATGCGTATACTACGCCAATCAGTCACGTTTAATCGTCACCTTTGCGGGAGGAACCATATGAAGGATAGAATCTGCGCCGCCATCGACGCGATCGCCCCTGAGCTTGATGAACTCAGCCGCAAGCTATACGACAATCCTGAAATCGGTTATGAGGAATTTATGGCCTGTTCCTGGCATGCTGCGCTGCTGGAAAAGCACGGTTTTCGTGTGGAGCGGAATTATTGCGGCCTCGAAACCGGCTACCGGGCTGTATGCGATTCCGGCAAGCCGGGGCTTGCCATTGCGTACCTCGCCGAGTATGACGCACTGCCGGGCATCGGCCATGGCTGCGGGCACAACATTCTGGGTGCGACAAGCCTTGGGGCGGGCATCGCGCTCTCGCGTGTGCTCGATGAAATCGGCGGCAAGGTGATCGTTTTCGGCACCCCTGCGGAGGAGACAAGCGGTGCGAAGGTTCTCTACGCCGAGCAGGGCGTGTTCGATGAAATCAGCCTTGCCATGATGGCGCACCCTTCGGATTCCTACTCGCGCAGCGGCTCTTCCCTCGCGCTGATGCCCGTGCGCTTTGAGTTCTTTGGCAAATCCGCGCACGCCGCCGCCGACCCCTGGGAGGGAATCAACGCGCTCGACGCCGCGGTGCAGACCATCAACGCCGTGAACGCCTTGCGCGAGCATATGCTGCCCACCTCCCGCGTGCACGGCGTGTTGCTGGAGGGCGGCGTGGCTGCCAACATCGTGCCCGAATACGCCAAACTCGATTATTATGTGCGTTCTCTCACCAAAACGTATAACGAGGCGCTCGTGGAGCGCGTGAAAAACTGCGCCCGCGCGGGCGCGCTTGCTACGGGCTGCCGGCTGGAAATCAGCCGCTTCGAGCTACCTTATGACAACCTCATTACCAACGAACTTCTTGCGGACAGTTTCGCCCAGGCGCTGCGCGATGTTGCCGGAATCGCCGTACAAAGCGCCAAGGAGGATTACGGCTCGGTCGACGCCGGTCAGGTCAGCCAGCGCTGCCCCACCATCCACGCCTATTTCGACATTGTGAACGGTGCGCGCGCCGCCGGGCATTCCCGTGAGTTCGCCGCCTGCACCCTCACAGCGTATGCGCGGGAGCAGATGCGCCACACGGCCGCCGCCCTTGCGCTCACCGGCGCACGCGTCGCGCTCGCCCCGATGCTTTACGCAAGCATCCGGCGCGAGTTCGACCATGCTCAACAATAGCGATACCGAAAGCTTTCGCCATCCCCAAGCCGTCCCGATTATGCAATATATCCGCGCGCGCCTGGAAACTGCTTCGCCCTGCCCGGCGGACAGCGCCAGGCGATGCGCGTTTTCCGATTGGCGATAATCGTTATAAAATGTGTATCCCCGCAGCCGCGTAGAGCGAGAGCGTCTCCTCATCCCAAATGGAGCACTGCACCTCACCGATATGAGCCTTTTGCATAAGCAGCATGCACAGGCGTGATTGGCCGATACCGCCTCCGATTGTCAGCGGGAGCTTGCCTTCGAGCAACATTTTGTGAAAGGGCAGCGCGCGTCGATCGTCGCAGCCAAGCAAGCTTAATTGCGCATCGAGCGCGGCCGGGTCGACGCGGATGCCCATGGAGGACAGCTCGAATGGAACATCCAAGAGCTCGTTGTAAAAGAGAATGTCGCCGTTGAGGCTCCAATCGTCATAGTCGGGCGCACGGTTGTCATGCGGTTGCCCGTCGCTCAATTTACCGCCGATGCCGATGATGAACACCGTTCCACACTCCTTGGTGATAGCGTGTTCGCGACCCTTTGCATCGAGGCCGGGATAGCGCTCGAGCAGCGTCTGCGCATCGATGAAGCAAACCTCGCGCTGAAGATTCAGCTTGACCTGCGGGAAACGCGCCTTGAGCGCATCGAGCGTGTCGCAAATGCAGCCGACGATGGCGCGCACGGTAGCCTTTAGATAATCGAGCGTGCGCTCCTCGGGCAGCATGATCTTCTCCCAATCCCACTGGTCGACGTAAATCGAGTGGAGATTATCGAGCACCTCATCCCGCCGGATGGCATTCATATCGGTATACAGGCCCTCTCCCGCGCAAAAGCCGTAGCGGTGCAGCGCCATGCGCTTCCATTTGGCGAGCGATTGCACGACCTGCGCATCGGTTGCGGCATCCGGAATATCAAAGCCTACGGGTCGCTCGACGCCGCTGAGATTGTCGTTGAGGCCGCTGTGCGGGGTGACGAACAGGGGCGCACTCACGCGCTTGAGGTTGAGGGCCGCCGCAAGGGAATCCTGAAAGGTGCGCTTGATGAAGGAGATGGAGCGCTGCGTTTCATAAACCGACATCGCGGAGGCGTAGCCTGCGGGTAGGGTCGACTTTGCCATAGGTCCTCCAAAGGTAAAAGTTTCTGTCCATAATATCGTATCGGGCACACAAATGCAAGCATGCAAAAGCCCCCGCTCGGCGGGGGCTCTACCATGCGAATGCTGATCTCTATTTCCCGTCCCCTTTATTGCGCAGGAAACTGGGCAGGTCGAGGTTGTTCTTTTCCTTGGGGTTATAATCTGCCTGCGGCAGATCCTTCTTGGTGAAATGCGGGGTCACCTCCTCGCCATCCGGCAAGGGGGAGGTATACTCCGGCTTTTTCTGGCGTGGCCGCTCCAACCAGCTCGAGTCCGGCGCACGACCCTCGTTGCGCTCGCTCTTAATCTGGCTGATGGTCTGGCGCTGCGGCGCCTCCTGGACAGCGTTGCGGCGACCGGGCGCGACGGTCTTATCATCCTTAGAATCAAACCCCGTGGCGATGACCGTGATGCGAACCGCGTCGCCCAACTCCTCGTCGATGCTTGCACCGAAGATGATGTTCGCGCTCGCGTCCGCGAAGTTTTGAATGTACGCCGCCGCATCGTTCACCTCGTGCATGCCGATGCTCGCGCCGCCGCAGATGTTGATGATGACCCCGCGCGCGCCGTTGATGCTCGTCTCGAGCAGCGCGCTCTCGACGGCCTGCTTGGCGGCGTTGACCGCGCGCTCGTCGCCCGTGGCGACGCCGATGCCCATGTGGGCCATGCCGCGCTCTTTCATGATGGTGCGCACGTCCGCAAAGTCGAGGTTGATCATGCCCGGCACGGCGATGAGGTCGCTGATGCCCTGCACGCCCTGGCGAAGAACGTCGTCGGCAATGAGGAAAGCCTCGGTGAGGGTGACGTTTCGCCCCGTGTCGAGCAGCCGGTCGTTTGGTACGATGATGAGCGTATCCACGTTTTCCCGAAGGTTGGTGATGCCGTTGATGGCGTTGTTCATGCGCACCTTCCCCTCGAAGGAGAAGGGCTTTGTGACGACGCCGATGGTGAGGATGCCAAGCTCCTTGGCGCATTCGGCCACCACCGGAGCCGCGCCTGTGCCGGTTCCGCCGCCCATGCCGGCGGTGATGAACACGAGATCCGCGCCCCTGATCGCATCGGCGACGGCATCCCGGCTCTCCTCGGCGGCCTTGCGCCCCATTTCCGGGTCCGCCCCCGCGCCCAGACCGCGCGTGACCTTCTCGCCAATCTGGATTTTCTGGTTTGCTCGCGAGAGGTTGAGGAACTGCTTGTCCGTGTTGACGGAGATGAATTCCACCCCTCGCAGGCCATATTGGATCATGCGGTCGATGGCATTGTTGCCCGCGCCCCCGAC
>CAYNDC010000170.1:0-3806 GCA_964396085.1 uncultured Clostridium sp.
TCCGGCCGGGCGTGTAGCCCACGAGCATGCTCGTCGCGCCGTATTCGCCAAGCGCGCGGGCGAAGGCAAGCACCGTGCCCGCAAGGATGCCCTGGCGGCAATAGGGCATGCGGATACGCCAGAAGATGAACGTGTTGGAGAGGCCGAGCGTTTTGCCCGAATAGGCAAGCGTTTCGTCGAAGCTCTCAAACGCGCCGCGCGCCGTGCGGTACATCAGCGGAAAGGCGACCACGCCCGCCGCGAGCACGCCGCCGTACCAAGTCATCACAAAGCGCACGCCGTATTGATCTAAGAACATCCCCAACGGCCGCCGCACGCCGAGGGTCACGAGCAGGCAATAGCCCACGACCGTCGGCGGCAACACGAGGGGCAGCGTTAGAAGCACATCCAGCACGCCCTTGAGCACGCGCGGCAGCCTCGCCACATAATAGGCGGCGAACACGCCCGTGAAAAAGACGATGACGCAACTGATCGCCGCGATGCGCAGCGAGTTGATCAGGGGAAACCAATCCATGTGAAAACTCCTTGCGGGAAACGGGGTTCTATGCGGGAGTTTCGCCCCCGCATCCCTTTTTAAGGGCAATGCCCTTTGGGTCCCCATCGTTTCGGGAAGTGCTAAAACCGGTTCTTTGTGCGCGTAGCACGAAAACAGGGGGAGGGGGCAAAGCCCCCAACATCCCCCTATGTGAGATGCTCCTTACGCGACGGGCGCAAAGCCGACTTCCTGGAACACGGCCATCGCCGCATCGCTCAAAAGGTAATCGAGGAATGCCTGAGCCGCCTCGGCCGACGGGGCTTTCTTGAGCACCGCGGCGGGGTAAATCACCTGACCGCACATTTCAGCGGTGGCATAATCGACGATTTCAAGGCCTGCGCTGTACGCATCCGTGCAATAGACGACGCCACAATCCACGCTGGCTTCGGTAATCTGCGTGGTGACCTCCTTGACGTTGCTGCCGTAGGTGATCTTTCCGGCTGCGGCGACGGCCGCTTCATCCAGCCCGTAAAATGCGAAGATTTTCTGCGTATACTGACCCACGGGCACGTCGCTGTTGCCCATGGCCATGAACACCTCTCCATTTTTGAGAAGTGCTGCAAGCGCGTCAAAGCTTACGATGCCCTTGGGGTTCCCTTGCGGCACGCACAGCACGACCTTGTTCTCCAACAGGTTGACGCGGCTCTCCGCGACGACAAAATCGAGCGCCTCTGTGTTGACTTCGGGCTTCGCGTTACTATCGAGCTGGTCCATCTGCTTCTGTCCGGCAGAAATGAACAGGTCGCACACCGCGCCTTCCTGGATCTGCGTTTTGAGCGTCCCGGAGGACTCGAAGTTGAACGTCAGCTTCACGTTGGGAGCGATTACTGAATACGATTCGGCAAGCTTGTTGAGCGTCTCCTTCATGGAGGCGGCGGCGAACACGACGACTTCGATCTCCTCGGCGGGAGGTGTGGTGGGCTGCTCAATCGGTGCGGTTATCATAGGCTCCTCCGTAGCGGGTGATTGGGTGGGCGGGTTTTGGGCGGCTGTGCAGGCGGTCATGCCCAGGACAAGTGCAAGCGCAAGCAAAATGGATATGGTTCTTTTCATGTTTATCTCCTTTTAAGCTTCTATGATGCAAAACACGGTTCCCCGCGCAATTGCCTTGTGGTGCGTTAGGGACGCGCGCAATCATTCGCTTCGCCGCGCAGGGTCTCCAACCCGTGCGCGAGGTGCGGCAAAAACGCATCGAGGCTCTCCTCCACGGCTTTGACGCTGCCGGGGAGGTTGACGATCAACGTCCCCCCGCGAAGAACTGAGACGCCCCGCGAGAACATCGCCCGCGGCGTAATGGCAAGCGAATGTAAGCGAATCGCCTCCGCAATGCCGGGCGCCATGCGTTGGGCGACGGCAAGCGTTGCCTCGGGCGTCAGGTCGCGCGGTGAAAAGCCCGTGCCGCCCGTGGTTAAAATGAGATCGACGCGCTCTGTGTCGCACAGGCGGATGAGTTCCTCACGAAGCTTTTGCTCCCCATCGGGCAACAGCAGCGCCTCGGCGACCTCATAGCCTGCCTCTGTGAGCCGCTTGATGATGGCGGGGCCGCTCGTATCTTCCCTTTGGCCTCGCGCGCCCTTATCCGAAAGCGTGATGACCGCCGCCCGGTAGCGCGGCACGAGGCGCATTTCATCGCCCACGCGAAGCTCTCCGCCGTGCAGCACGCGCGCGAACACGCCCTCGCGGGGCATGATGCAATCCCCTACCTTTTGGTAAATCGCGCAGTGCGCATGGCACTCCTTGCCGATTTGCGTCATCTCGAGCAAAACCTCGCCGCAAGCCAGGCGCGTTCCCACGGGCAGCGCACGAAAATCGATGCCGGAAACGACGAGGTTTTCGCCGAACGCGCCATCGCCCACCTCGGCGCCCCGCGCACGAAAATCATCGATCTTCTGCGCAGAAAGCAGGCTCACCTGCCGGTGCCAGTCGCCCGCGTGCGCGTCGCCCTCGATTCCCCAGTTCTCCACGAGCCGTGCGTGCGGCACGGGTACTTTCTGCGTGCCGCGTTTCTCGCTCACGCAAATCGCGATGATTTTGCCCATGTTCATCCTCCGATTTCGTTCATGCCGCAGTTTTCCGTTGCGCCGCTTGCGCTAGAAAAACAATGTGCGGCAGGTTTTTGTAAAACGGCCTGCGAAAGCGCTGCGGCAAGCGCAGCCTCATCCGCTCCGCCGCGCAAAAGCGCGCGCAGGTCGATGGCATCCTCATAGCACAGGCAGGGCTTGAGGCGCCCCGTGCTCGTGAGGCGGATCCGGTTGCAGCTTTGGCAAAATGCGTGGCTGTTGGCCGCAATGAAGCCGATGCGCCCAAGAAGGTGCGCCGAAGCGTAATAATCCGCAGGGCCGTTGCCGCGCTTTTCCGTAACGGGGTGCAAATCCTCAAACGCCCCCGCAAGCCGCGCGAGTGCCTCTTCCCGCCCCGGCCCCTTTTGGCCGTGTCCGAGGCCCACGGGCATGAGCTCGATGAAGCGCACATCCACGGGCTGGTCTTTGGCTAGTAAGGCAAGGGGGATCAGCTCCGCCTCGTTTTGGGCAAGGAGCACGCTGTTCACTTTTGTGCGCACGCCGCTTTGGGCGCTAAGGCGAAGGGCCTCGAGCACCTCCCGCGCGCGATCGCGCCCCGTGATTTGTTCGTAAAGCGCGGGATCTGTTGCATCGAGGCTGATGTTGATCCCATCCACGCGCGCGGCGGTGAGTTGCGCGAGCGCCTCTTTGAGATGCGTGCCGTTGGTGGTCAGCGTGACGCTAGCGACGCCCGGCTCCGCCTTGAGGCCGGTTATAAACTCCACCGCCCCGCGGCGCGCCAGCGGCTCGCCGCCCGTCACCTTGAAGCGGTTGATGCTAAGGCGAAGCGCCGCGCGCACGACGCGCATGATCTCTTCATAGCGCAGCACATCCGCGTGTGAAACGCACGCGTCTGCCGGCATGCAATAGGAGCAGCGCAAATCGCAGCGGTCGGTGATCGAAAGGCGCAAATAGTCGACTTCACGCCCGCAGGCATCCTTCATCGCTCTCCTCCGTCGAAGCGGAAATCCCCGCTCCTGCCGCCGGATTTTTCGACGAGGTGAATCTGCTCGATGACCATTTGCCGGTCGATCGCCTTGCACATGTCGTAGATCGTCAACAGCGCCGCCGAAACGCCCGTGAGCGCCTCCATCTCAACGCCGGTCGGTCCGGTCGTCTCCACCGTGCAACGCGCCTCAACTTCGAAGCGGTTCGCATCCAGTTCAAACGTAACGCCGCAGTGCGTAAGGGAGAGCGGATGGCACAGCGGG
>CAYNDC010000171.1:0-3787 GCA_964396085.1 uncultured Clostridium sp.
AGCGGCAGCCCGCGCGGATGGCGGCCTCGGCGACCGCCTCGTTGCCTTTCCAAAGTTCTTTTGCCATGTTTTACTCCCTTTCCACGGTGATGACGCTGTCCGGGCACATGCGTGCGCATGAGGCACAGCCCGTGCACTCCTCCATGCGCGCGACCATTGCCGGGTGGTAGCCGCTCTTGTTGGTGGCGGCATCCATCTCGATGATGTGCTTGGGGCACACAGCGGTGCACAGCTCGCAGCCCTTGCAGCGCTCCCGCTCGAAAGTTACTTTTCCAGCCATGTCGTTTCGTCCTCCATCGGTTCGATTTCCCAGGGTTTTTTCATGTGGATATCCATCGGGAACAACTCTCCCGAAGCTGCGCTGACCTCGCCGGAAAGCTTGCGCATAAACGCGTGATAGGCGACCGGAATGCCCGTATCCCTTGAGACCTGCTCGATGAGCGCCGCGCCGCGCATCACATCTGCCGCGCTCGTTTCCAGGCACAGGTGCGTGTTGTTGACAAGGCCCGTCACCTTGAGCTTTGCGCCCTGCTCGATCTCTCGAAGGTAGCGCTGCGCCCGCAGGGCATCCCCCGTTTCGGGGCGGTTGAAGTTGATGATGCAATAGAGCGCGTATGGGATTTCCCGGATCTTGTGCGAAAAACGCGCGAGCACGCGCGCGCCTGCAGCATCCCCGCCCACGTCCATCACGCCCAGAACGCCCGGCTCGAGCAGCGATAGCACGGCGGGGTTGAGCGCGGGCATGTCGGCGTTGCCGGCGTTGGAGAGCACGACCCGCACGCCGGCCTCTTCAAGCAGCGCCTTTCTCTCGCGCGAGCAGAAATAGGGGTTGACGATGTCCAAATCGGCGAGCGCGGTTTTTTGCCCCGCGCGGGCGAGCGAGAGCGCGAGGTTGACGGCAAACTCCGTTTTGCCGCTGCCGTAGTGACCGGTGACGATCAAAAGCTGCTCGTTCATCTCAATACTCCAGGATCGGCTCCTCGCCGCCAAGCGCCCGCAGCGCTGCTTCGCACAGCGCACGCAGTTCGTCCTCCCCGGGCATCACCTCTACGGGGGCGATGAAGCGCACGCGCTGCTCAATCCAATCCATGAGAAGCGCGTCATGCGCAAAGCCGCCCGTGAGCAGAATCGCCGTCACCCGGCCGCTGAGCGCAGCCGCGCACGCACCGATCTCCTTGGCGATTTGGTAGGCCATGCCCTCGTAGAACAGGCGCGCCTGTTCGTCCCCTTCCCGCGCGCGGCGGCTGATCTCCCGACCGTCGTCGGTGCCTAAATACCCGAGCAGACCGCCCTGGGTCGTGAGGTTTTTAATCATTGCCACCGGGGTGAGGCCCTGCACCGCACACAGCTTGACCAGGGCGTTGGCGGGCAGCCCGCCGCAGCGCTGCGCGCTGTATGGGCCTTCGCCGCCGAGCGCATCGTTGACGTCGACCACCTTGCCCTGCTGATGCGCGCCTACGGAGACGCCGCCGCCCATATGGGCGACGATAAGGTTCACCGCATCGTACCCAAGCCCGTGCGCCGCGCAGTAGCGCTTGGCGGCGGCCTTCTGGTTGAGCGCGTGGAACACCGAACGGCGCTCGATCTCCGGGTGGCCGGAGAGCCGCGCGAGGTCCGAAAGCTCATCCGTCACCACGGGGTCCGCAATGAAGGCGGGCAGGTCCGCGGTGCGCGCGAGGGCAAGGGCGAGCATCGCCCCCAGGTTGGAGGCATGGTCGCCGTAGGTGCCGGCGCGAAGATCCTCGAGCATCTTTTCGTTCACCGCATATACGCCGCCGGGGATCGGCCGAAGCAGCCCGCCGCGGCCGATGACCGCCGAGAGGCAGGAGAGCGCGATGCCGTGCTGTGCGAGCGCATCCTCGATGAGCTTCTGGCGAAACGCGAGCGCCTCTAACAGCTCGCTGTGCGCGGCGAGCGCCGCGGTGCCGTGCTGCAGGGTCGTTTCGAATAAAGGGGTTTCGTTCTCATAAACCGCAAGCTTGGTGGAGGTCGAGCCGGGGTTGATGACGAGGATGCGCAAGGCGGTTTCCTTCATCTTAAGCCATCCTTTCATATGCCATGCGCATCGCAAGCGCGATGGAATGGAGTTTGGTCTGTTCGCTGTCCACGCGGCTGGTGACGATCACCGGCGCCGATGCACCCACGAGCACGCCCGCAGCGGGCGCCTGCATGACGATGGAGAATGCCTTGTGTAACGCGTTGCCGGTCTCGATTTCGGGCGCGAGCAGAATATCCGCCCGCCCGGCGTTGGGATCCTTTATGCCCTTGTGCAGCGCCGCCTCGCGGTAGAGGCAATTGTCCAGCGCAAGCGGGCCCGTCACCACGCAGTTTTTCAGTTCACCCGCGCGGTTCATCTCAACGAGTGCCGCCGCGTCCAAAGTGGGCGGCATCTTGGGGTTGACATTCTCGACGGCGCACAGGCACGCGACGACCGGGCAGGGGTTGCCAAGCGCCGCGGCAACCGAAACCGCGTTCTGGATGATGTGCTTCTTCGCCTGAACGTCGGGATACATGTTGAGCGCAGAGTCGCTCACGTAAATGAGCCGGTCAATCCCCGGCAGCTCAAAGACGCTTACGTAGGAGAGCAGCTCGCTCTGCTTCAACCCCGTGTCGCTGTTGAGCACGGCGCGAAGCATCGCCGCGGTGGGGACGATGCCCTTCATCACCGCATGGGCTACGCCCTCGCGCACGAGGCGCACGGCCTCGCCGCAGCAGACAACGGGGTCCGCGCAAGGCATAATCTCCATGCCCGAAAGGGCGACCCCGGCGCGCGCCGCGCTCGCGCGGATTTGCTCCCCGTCCCCGATGAGCAGCGCGTCCGCAAGACCCAGATCCACAGCCTGCCGCAGCGCCGCGAGCACATGCTCGTCCTGCGCCGCCGCCACGGCGACGACGGGTTTTTTGTGGTATTGCGCATGAATGAGGGATGAAAGATGTAATTCCATAAAAAAGACTCCCAAACGCTCGTTGAAGCTGCATGATGGGATACCGTACGATATGACATCATATTACCGAATGAGTTGTATGATGTCAAGGCGCGCACGGGGGCTCGCGCGCTTGAAACGGCATAATATATGATGTATAATGCGAAGCAATTCGTTCTGGAGGATGCGCAGATGCTAAACGACGGCCGGAGCCTTTCCGAGCGCACCGCGCAGGAAATTTACAACATGATCGCGCTGCAAAAGGCGTTTATGCCCGGGGAGAAGCTGCCCAACGAGAACGAGCTTGCGCAGCGCCTCGGGGTGAGCCGCACGACGCTGCGCGAGGCGGTGCGCTACCTTGTGGCGCAGGGCGTGCTCAGCGTTCAGCGCGGCCGGGGCACCTACATCAGCGAGGACCTTTCCCTTCTTGACCGTTACGACATGGGCGCTTTGAGTCACACTCGCCTGAGCGAGATGTACGAAATACGCCTGATGTTCGAGCCCCAGTGCATCATGCTCGCCTGCTTTCGCGCCACGGAGGAGGAGCTTCAGGGCATCTTCGAGCAGGCGCGGCTGGTCGAGGCGCACATCCACGCGGATGGGGACTGGGCCGTCGCGGACCAGAAGTTCCACGAGATGATCGCCGCAGCCTCCCATAACGAGTTCATCATCCGCCTGTTTCCCATCATCAACGCCGCCGTCAACGAGGCGATGGAGGTGGCCGAGAGCACGGAGGCCTTCAAGGCCATCGTCATCAGCGACAACCGGGATATGTGCGAGTTCCTGCGCCTAAGGGACGGCGCGGGCGCCAAATCCGCCATGAGCATCCACATCCGCCACGTCATCAACATTCTAAAGCTCAA
>CAYNDC010000172.1:0-3761 GCA_964396085.1 uncultured Clostridium sp.
ATGATTGAAAAGCAGATGCGCACCGTGCAGGAGATCGCCTCGCTTCTGGGCGAAACCACGGCGGAGACGCGCATTGCGCTCACCCGTTTGAAGGAGACGCTGAGCGATGAATAGGCTGTGCACGGATGTCGGGTATCTGAGCCTCAATAAATACGGCGAGCAGATCTGCGGCGACCATGTGGAGCTTGTGCAGCACTCGGAAAACTCCACCGTGCTCGTTTTAGCCGATGGGCTTGGCAGCGGCGTGAAGGCGAACATCCTCTCGACCCTCTCTGCGAAGATCCTCTCGACGATGATGTCCAAGGGCATGTCCGTGGAGGATTGCGTTTCCACCATCGCCGCGACGCTGCCCGTGTGCAAGGTGCGCGAGGTCGCCTACTCCACGTTCACCGTCATCCGCATAGACGACGACCTCGAAGCCGAGCTGATTCAATATGACAACCCGCACGTTGTTTTGCTGCGCCACGGGAAAAGCGTGGGGTACAACATGGTTTCGGAGGTTATCGAGGGGAAAACGATCTATAAATCCCGCGTGGCGCTCAACGAGGACGATGTTTTCGTCGCCTTTAGCGACGGCGCCATCCATGCGGGCGTCGGGCGCTCATTAAACTTCGGCTGGCTGAGGGAGGACATCATCGCTTTCCTCGAGGAAAACTACCGGCCGGAATACACGGCAAAGACCCTCTGCTCGCTCTTAATCAACAAATGCAACGCGCTCTACGCAGGCGAGCCGGGTGACGACACCACCGCCTGCGCCGTGCGCATCCGCCGCCGCAGCCCGCTCAACCTGATGATCGGCCCGCCCGCCTCGCCACAGGACGTGAACAAGATGATGTCGCTGTTCTTCTCCAAGGAGGGGCGCCACATCGTCTGCGGCGGCACGACCTCGACGCTCGCGGCGCGCTTCCTCAACAAGCCGCTCGAGACGGGTCTTCCCATCTACGCGGACCCCGACATTCCGCCCACGGCGCGCGTGGAGGGCATTGACCTTGTGACCGAAGGCGTCATCACCATCAACCGCGTGCTCGAATACGCGCGCGATTATCTGGGGGAAAACGCGCTGTGCGCGTCATGGGGGGCAGGCGCGGACGGCGCTTCGCAAATCGCGCGGCTGCTCTTTGAGCAGGCCACAGATATCCGCTTCTTCGTGGGGCGCGCCATCAACCCCGCTCACCAAAACCCGAGCCTGCCCATCAGCTTCAACATCAAGATGCAGCTTGTGGAGGAGCTTTCGGAATGCCTGCGGCGCATGGGCAAGAACATCAACATCAGCTATTTCTAATCATACAAGCCAGGAGGACATATGACCGAGACCTTTGACACAGCGAGCGTTGATGCGATCATCCAGCAGCACGGCAGCGAGCCGAGCGCCGTGATCGCGATCCTGCAGGGCATTCAGGAGCGTTACCGCTACCTGCCCCGCGAGGTGTTCCCCTACCTTTCCCAACGCCTGGGCATCGGGGAGGCGGGCATTTACAGCGTGGCAACCTTCTATGAGAACTTCTCGCTCGAGCCTAAGGGCAAGTATGTTCTGCGCGTGTGCGACGGCACGGCCTGCCATGTGCGCAGCTCCATCCCCATCCTCGAGCGGCTCCAGGCGGAGTTGAGCCTCTCGGACAGCCTGCGCACCACAAAGGACGGCCTGTTTACGGTGGAAACGGTTTCCTGCCTGGGCGCGTGCGGCCTCGCGCCCGTGCTGACGGTGAACGACCAGGTATATCCCGCGATGACGCCCGATAAAGCGTCCGCGCTCATCAAAGAACTCAAGGAGGCGCAGTGACATGTTGAGTAACAGGCAGGAGCTTGAGGCGCTTCGCGCGCATGCCAAAGCGTCCCTTGAGGCACAGAAAAAGAAGATTCTCGTGTGCGCGGGCACGGGCTGCGTCGCCAGCGGCTCGCTCGCCATTCACGAAAAGCTGCACGCGCTCATTGATGCGCGCGGCATCGCCTGTGAAGTGCGCCTTGAAAAGGAACCCCATGAGGACGCCGTCGGCCTGAAAAAAAGCGGGTGCCACGGCTTTTGTGAAATGGGGCCGCTGGTGCGCATCGAGCCGCACGGCTGGCTTTACACCAAGGTCACGCTGGCGGACTGTGAGGAGATCGTCGAGCAAAGCATCGTGGGGGACGCGCCGGTCGCGCGCCTGGCGTATGCCCAGAACGGGCAAACGTATCTGCGCCAGGAAGACATCCCCTTTTACAGCGCGCAAACGCGGCAGGTGCTGGACCTGTGCGGCCACATCGACGCCGATTCGATCATCGAATATCTCGCCCTTGGCGGCTACGCCGCCTTTGAAAAGGCGCTCTTTGAGATGACGGGCGCGCAAGTGGTGGAGGAAGTGAGCGCAGCCGGCCTTCGCGGGCGCGGCGGCGGAGGCTTCCCCACGGGGCGCAAATGGGGCCAGGTCCGCCGGCAGGAGGCGACGCCCAAATACATCGTATGCAACGGCGACGAGGGCGACCCCGGCGCGTTCATGGACCGCAGCATCATGGAGGGAGACCCGCATCGTATGCTCGAGGGCATGATGATCGCGGCCATCGCCTGCGGCGCCACCGAGGGTTACATCTACGTGCGCGCGGAGTACCCCCTCGCGGTGAGCCGCCTGCGCCAAGCCATCGAGCAAGCAAAGGCGCTGGGCCTTTTGGGCGAAAACATCCTCGGCACGGAGTTCTGCTTCAACATCCACATCAACCGCGGTGCGGGCGCTTTCGTGTGCGGCGAGGGCAGCGCGCTCACGGCCTCCATCGAAGGCAAGCGCGGCATGCCCCGCGTGAAGCCCCCGCGCACGGTTGAGCAGGGCCTCTTTGGCAAGCCCACCGTGCTCAACAACGTGGAAACCTTCGCGAATGTGCCGCTCATCCTCGCAAAAGGCGCCCAGTGGTACAAATCCACCGGCACGCCGACGAGCCCCGGCACGAAGGCCTTCGCACTCACGGGCAACATCAAACACACGGGCCTCATCGAGGTGCCCATGGGCACCACCCTTCGCGAGGTCATCTTCGATATCGGCGGAGGCATGCGCGGCGGCGCGGAGTTTAAGGCGGTGCAGATCGGCGGGCCATCGGGCGGCTGCCTCACCAAGGAGCACCTCGATCTGCCCCTCGACTTCGACTCGCTGCTCAAGGCGGGCGCGATGATCGGCTCCGGCGGCCTCGTCGTGATGGACGAACACACCTGCATGGTGGAGGTCGCGCGCTTCTTTATGAACTTCACCAAGAATGAATCCTGCGGCAAGTGCGTGCCCTGCCGCGAGGGGACGCGGCGGATGCTTGCGATCCTCGAGCGAATCGTCGACGGGCGCGGCGAGGAGGGCGACATCGAGCTTTTGCTGGAGCTTGCCGACACCATCTCCGCCACGGCGCTTTGCGGCCTGGGGAAGACCGCGGCCTCGCCGGTTGTGAGCACCATTCGCAGCTTCCGGGATGAATACGAGGCGCATATTTACCAAAAACACTGCCCCGCGGGCCAGTGCAAGAAGCTGCGGACCATCCGCATCGACCCCGCGCAGTGCCGCGGCTGCTCGAAGTGTGCGCGGGTGTGCCCCGTGAGCGCCATCTCAGGCAAGCTCAAGGAGCCTTATGTCATTGACGAAACAACCTGCATCAAATGTGGCGCGTGCGTGAGCCAGTGCCCGTTCCATGCGATCCTGGAGGTATAACGTGAAGAAAGAGCACATGATCATAGACGGAATCCCCGTGGAAATCAACGGGGAGAAAAATCTCCTGGAGCTCATCCGCAAGGCGGGCATCGAGCTTCCCACCTT
>CAYNDC010000173.1:0-260 GCA_964396085.1 uncultured Clostridium sp.
CGCCTCGTCGTGAAAGCGCACGTAAAGCCGCACGAGCTCGCGCACCGTGCTTTGCTCAATGGGCTTGCCGTCGCCCCATTTTTTGTAGGCGACGATCATTTTGCCAAACTGCGTGCCCCAGTCCCCTAAATGGTTGATTGCAATCGCGTTGTAGCCGAGTGCCTGGTAAATGCGCCGCAGAGAATGGCCGAGCACGGTCGTGGGCAGGTGGGCGATGGAAAAGGGTTTAGCGATGTTGATGGAGGAAAACTCCACGCACA
>CAYNDC010000173.1:270-3739 GCA_964396085.1 uncultured Clostridium sp.
CAATGTCGCTGCCGCCGTATGCGTCGCCCTCGGCGAGCACGCGGGCGATGGTTTTGCCCGCGAGATCCGCCTGATTGGCAAAGAAGTTGAGGTAGCCCCCCGCAACCTCGGCGCGCTCGATGCCCTCGGGAAGAACGAGCTTCGCCTGCAACTCCACGGCGATGGCGGCGGGCGCTTTTTTCAAAGCCTTCGCGAGCTTGAAGCAGGGGAAAGCGTAATCCCCAAGCGCCGGATCGGGCGGCGTTTCGATAAAGCCCACCAGATCGTCCGCTTGCAATCCTGAGGCCGCGGCGATGCTCGAGGCGATTGAGAGTTTTGCGTCCATTACGGTTCTCCTATATGGTAAAATTTGCAGATTCAGTCTGAATTATTAATATACCACACCGCACGGCAAAAGTTAACACGCTTTTTCAGCCGGCGAGGGCGATGACGCTAAAGCATACGGAAACCAAGCCGCCCGCGAGCATGATCACATGCACGACACGGCGGAAACTCGCGTTGTCGATGCGCTCGTGCAGCAGCATGCCAAGCGCGATGCCCGCCGCGAGCACCGGCAGGCACCGGGCAAAGGCTATGAAGTGCGTGCGCGTGTACATGTTGATTAGGAGCAGGCGCAGCACGAGGCTGATGGTGTTGGCCGTGAGCCAAACTGCGCTCATCGTCGCACGGAAGGCGGATTTATCCTGCAGCCGCTCATTCGCGTAGAACGCGAGGATGGGGCCGCCGGCCGAGAACATACCCTGCACGAGCGAGCCCGTGAGCAGAGCCGCGACCTGCGCGCCGCGGCTGAGCGCCGGCGGTTCCGTGCGCCGTATGAAGCTATACCAAGCGCCGCGCGCGCCGGCATAGACGATCGTCAGCCCCAATATGAGTTTGAGTATGGGCTCATACTGCGCGAGCGCGCCGAAAAGCAGCGTACCAAGCGGCAAAAACGGCAGCAGGGGCAAAATGATCTTCGCGTACTCCCGCCAGTTCACCTTTTTGACGTTGATAGAGAAGATCACAGCGGCCGATACGAGCGAGTTGAGCGAGAGCAGTGCTACGGCATCCGTCGTCCCTAAAGCGCTAGCCAGAAAGGGAAGCGCCATCGCCGTGGAGCCGAAGCCGGCAAAGCCCTCGATGGCCTGCGCGGCGAGAGTGAGGATGTAATACCAGATCATAGCACCGTATGGAGGTACTCCCGGCGCACCTCATCGGGCACGAGCGCGCCGCCGGTGAGCCAGGCGATGTGCGTCGCGTTTTGCATGTGCGCGTGAAGATGATGCGCCTCAAGGTATGCTTGTCCTTCCGGATAAGAGAACAGCCCGCGCACACCCGCAAAGGCTGCGAGGGCGGAAGGCTCGGCAAAGATGTCCTCAGTATTCAGCAGCAGGCGTAAATCCTCATAGAGCGGGGCATCCGCAACGGTGAACGCGCCGGAGAGCAGGTGCTCCATCACGCGGCCCACGAAGCCGGAGGGTCTCCCGACGGCCAGGCCATCCGCATGGGTTTTGCCCGAAAGGCCGATGTCTGCGACGCTGATGGCCTGATGAAGGCCGCTCGCCATCCCCAGGAGCATGCAGGGGGAAGCCGTAGGCTCGACGAAAAACACGTGCACATCGTCCCCGTAAAGCAGCTTGAGTCCAAAGGCGATGCCGCCCGGGCCGCCGCCCACGCCGCAGGGCAAATAGACGAAAAGCGGATGGGATGCATTTACCTGTATGCCTCGTTCCCGAAGCTGCGCGTCGAGACGTCCGGCTGCCACGGCGTAGCCCATGAAAAGGTCTCGTGAGTTCTCATCGTCGATGAAGTGGCTCATGGGATCAGCGGCCGCATGCTCACGGCCCGCTTCCACGGCATCGGAGAAGTTGCCTGCATATTCAACCACCGTTACGCCCTTTTCGCGCAGCAGCGCTTTTTTCCACGGCCGCGCGTCCGCGCTCATGTGCACGCTCACGCGAAAGCCAAGCGCCGCGCTTGTGATGCCGATCGAAAGGCCGAGGTTGCCGGTGGAACCCACCTCAATGGCGTAGTTGGAAAAGAACGCGCGCGCTTGTTCGCTGCAGAGCACCTCGTAGTCTTCGTTTTCCCGCATAAGACCGCCCGCGAGGGCGAGGGCTTCCGCGTGCTTGAGCACCTCATAGATGCCGCCGCGCGCCTTGATGGAACCGGCGATGGGAAGCTCGGAATCAAGCTTCGCCAAAAGCGTCCCCGTGACGTTCACGCCAAGGGCGCGCTGCATGCGCGCAAGCGCGACGAGCGGGGATTCGATGCGACCGCCGTCCTTTTGCGTCTCAGGGAAGCGGCGCGCGATAAATGGCGCAAAGCGCGCAAGCCGTGCGCGGGCATCCTCGACATCCGCCGCGCCGACGTCAAGGGCGGCGAGGGCTGTTTTTGCATCTGTCAAACCCGGGTTAATCCACGCGCACGGCTCGGCCGCGGCGAGCGCACGCATGATGGGAAGCTCGGAATAATACAAAGGGATTGCCTCCTCTTTGAGATTGCTTCCATTGTACTATTCCGCGCAAGATCCGACAAGGGGCGCGCAAGGGGATGAGCTTTGCTCAAAAGCGGACCGCTCATGATGAAACAGCGGGATGCACATGCCGCCGCCCACACACCAAGCCCGCAGGAAGCGTGACCTCCGGCTCTCCCCAAGAGCTTTCCTGAGGCTTGCACCGTGCAGCGTTTAAATCTCTCCGAGCCAGCCTGCCTCCGGCGGCAGTTCCCGGATGAACATGCGCCCTGCGTCCTGTTCGTCCTTGGTTTGGTGGTATTTGAACGCCATGCGCCCGCCATCGAGCTTGCCGACGATCTCGATCTTCCCCGTAGGGTGGGAGAGGCAATACTTAAAGCATTTGCCTTGTCCGCTTTGCAGGGCCTTCGCGCCTTCGACGATGTCGTATCCCTCCGAAAAGGGCACCTGGAAGTTCGATTTTACGCCCGTCACCGGCCTGCATTGGAACACGTAATAGGGCACGACGCCAAAGGCGGTGAGCTTGCGAAGCAGCGCGCCCAGAACCTCGACGGAATCGTTGACGCCGCGCAGAAGCACCGTTTGGTTTTTAATCACCACCCCGCAGCGCAGCAGCGCCTGTATGCCGGCGCGCGCCTGCAGCGTCAGCTCGTTGGGGTGGTTAAACTGGGTTACGAGGTAAAGCTGCTTTTTTTGCGTATAGCGCTTGAGCGCCGCAAGAAGCTTTTTATCCTCGAAAACGCGCATGGGGTAGACGACCGGCATGCGTGTGGCGATGCGAATGAGGTCGATGTGGGGAATTTGAGTCAGCGCGTCGAGGTAGCGCTCGAGGGTGGATGTGGGGAGCATCAGCGAATCCCCGCCCGAGAGGATGACGTTGCTGATTTCCTCATGCTCGCGCACATAGGCGATCACCTCATCAAAGCCGTTGAGGATCTCCTCGTCGGTGAGGCCAACCAGGCGCTTGCGGAAGCAGTGGCGGCAATACATGGCGCAGCGGTTGGTGGTGAGCAC
>CAYNDC010000174.1:0-3694 GCA_964396085.1 uncultured Clostridium sp.
GCTCGTTCGCCATGCCGGATTATTTCTCGATGTACCCGTTTCGCATCCTCAAGTTTTTCGTCATCATCATAACGGGCTTCATGGGCTTTTACGGCTTCGTGCTGGCGATCAGCTTCATCCTCATGAACCTCGTGTCCATCAACAGCTTCGGCATCCCATTCTTCGCCCCGCTCGCGCCTTTTTCAAAGTACGATGCCAAGCGCTCGCTTCTGTTTTCGCGTAGCACGACCTCGCTTCGCATGCAGTATATGAAAACCAAGGACGATACGCGCAGCTCCTACGCCCATAATCGCCTGCGGCGCAAGCCGAACAAGGATAAAGAGGACTAATCTGTCATACCCATAAAAAAGAAAACATCCGTCTGCATTTGCTGGCGGATATTGGCTTATGCTTGACAGGACAGGGGCCGCATGATAAATTAAATTCACCATAGCGCGCATAATAAGGTGAATATTTTTCTGCCTACTCTTATTATATCGCATTTGGGCAGCGCTGTCAATGCTTGGCCGGCCCCGAGCACAGCGCGGCGAACAAGCCATAATGAGGGAGCGATCGTGGACGAACGGGAATGGGCGCGGGAGCGTGAACAGCTGGAAACAGTCCAAATAGAGGTGCGGCGCCAGCTTGCGGAAAATGAGCAGGGGGACGAGCGGCTCAAAGCGGATGCGCTCGAGACGCGACGCGCGTCCTGGGAGGATGTCGGGGCAATCTCGGGCTGCGGCGGACTCAGCGGGCTTGTTGACTTCATGCAATCGATCGATGTGATGAAACAGCAGCAGCGCGACCATGCGCAGCGGGAACGCACGCGCGTGAAGCTCGAGCGCATGCTTGCCTCGCCGTATTTTGCGCGGATAGACTTCCGGCGGGGGGAAGAGGCACAATCGGCAGCCAAACCCTTTTACATCGGCATTTCCAACCTCATCGACGCGCATTACAGGCTCGTCGTGTGCGATTGGCGCGCGCCTGTTGCGGGCATGTTTTACGATTTTGAAACCGGCCTCGCTTTTTATGAATGCCCCAACGGCGTCGTCTCCGGGGAAATTACCGCCAAGCGCCAATATAAAATCAGCGCCGGCAAGATCGAATACATGTTCGACAGCGCGCTCAAAATCGATGATGAAATGCTCCAGCGCTTGCTCGCAAAAAACAGCGGGCACCGGATGAAGGCAATCGTAACCTCCATTCAGCGCGAGCAGAACCGCGCCATCCGCAACGAAAGCTACCGGCACCTGATCGTGCGCGGCCCCGCGGGAAGCGGCAAGACCTCCATCGCGCTGCACCGCGCGGCCTATTTGCTCTACCGCCATCGGCAGAAGATTACCGCGCGCAACATTATCATCTTTTCTCCCAACCGCATTTTTAACGATTATATTTCGGGCGTGCTGCCGGAGCTGGGCGAGGAGAACATCCTGCAAACCACCTTTGAGGAGTATATCAAAAACACGCTGAAGGCGGGGTTCAAAACAGAAAGCGCGGCGCAGATGATGGAGCGCATCTTCCTGGCGGCGGATACGCCCTATGGCGGCCTTCGCGCGGCCGGCATGCGCTGGAAGGCCTCCGATGCCTTCAGGGAGCAGCTGCTTGCCTTCGTGCGGGAGTTGATTGAGCAGGAGCGCGGGTTCCCTGCGCTCGTATTCAACGGCAGAACGCTCTTTACAAAAAAGGAACTACGCGCGCTCTTCTTTGAGGAGTATTCCGCGTTCCCGGTGAAGCGGCGCCTGGAGAAGATATGCGAGTACGCGCTCTCGCGCCTGGCATCACGCGAGGCGGAACTGGCGCGTGCGCTCGTGCTCAAGCTGCGCGAGCAGCATCCATATGCGAGCCGTGCGGAGTTGACGCGGCGCGCAAAGGCCGCAGCCTCGCGCGAGGGCGAGGGCGTGCGTGCGCGCGTGCGGGAAATGACGGCTTTTGACATAATCGATGTATACCAGCGCTTCCTCGCCAAGGCGGATGCGCCGGGGCAGGACTTGTCCGGCGTGCGCGCGGATACGTTGGAGAACCTTGCCCAGGGCTATCTCGCCTATGAGGATCAGGCGCCGCTTGTGTATCTCGAGGGCATGCTCGGCGGGTGGCCCAAGACGGGCGAGATCAAATTCGTCATCATCGATGAGGCGCAGGATTATACGCCGCTGCAATATCAAATTCTCCATGAGCTGTTCTCCCACGCGAACATCACTGTGCTTGGAGATCCCGCGCAGGCGATCAATCCCTATGTAAATGCCTGCGCCTTTGACGCGCTCACACACATGTTTCCCCGGGAGAGCACCCTTGAGGTACAATTGCACAAAAGCTACCGCTCGACCCTCGAGATCGCCGCGTTCGCCAAACGCATCCTCCAAGGGCAGGCGCAAAGCGAGCCCTTCGGGCGGCATGGGGAGGAGCCGGTGATTTTGGGGTTACCCGATATGCCGGCGCTCCGGCTTGCGCTTTTGCGGGACGTGGAGACGCTCCTGCAAAAAGGCTATCGCTCCATTGGCATCCTCACGCGCACGGCGCGGGAGGCGCGGGAGCTTTCGCCGTTTTTGCGCGATGCGGTTAAAGCCGTTTTGTGCGAGGACGACGCATACGAATCGGGCGCGGTGGTGATGCCCGTTTACCTCGCAAAGGGGCTTGAGTTTGACGCGGTGCTCGTGTATGAGGCGGGGGGCGGCAACTACGCCCGCGAGGAGGAGCGGCTTTTGCTTTACACCGCCTGCACGCGCGCGCTGCACACGCTAAAGCTCTATCATACGGGTGCATGCTCGCCGTTTCTCGCCAACGGGCGGGAGGAGGCCTGAATCGGCCGGTTTTTCTCTTAAAACGGGCCTAAAAACCGCCGTGATGTTGACAATTTACGGGAGCTTGAGTATACTGCTAACGAGAACCACCAAAGGAGCCCCGCATGGAGGACAGCGAGAGCGGCGAGGATAGCCCTCTTCAAGAACCGAATCCTTTCTTGATGAAATACATAATCTGTATTTGCCTTCGCAGATAACAGGTTATGCATTTTCTGTTTGTAACCATCTTTATGGCTTCATTTTTTCGATTTACCTAAGGAGTATAAAATGCCTGAAGACCCCCTCATATGGCAGTTGTTATTGCAACTGATCCTCATTTTATTCAATGCGATCTTCGCCTGCGCCGAAATTGCCGTCATCACCATGAACGACGTCAAAATGGGGCGCATGGCAAGCGAGGGCGACAAGCGCGCCCTGCGCCTTTCCAAACTCACCAGCAAGCCCGGGCGTTTCCTTGCAACCATCCAGGTCGCCATCACCCTTTCCGGATTCCTGGGCAGCGCGTTTGCGGCGGATAACTTCGCCGCGCGCATCACCAAGGCTTTTATCGCCGCAGGAACCGCCATCCCCGAAAAAACGCTCAACACGCTTTCGCTCGTGCTCATTACGCTGCTGCTCTCGTACCTGACTCTGGTGCTGGGCGAGCTTGTGCCCAAGCGCCTCGCCATGAAAAACGCCGAAAAGCTGGCGCTTGGCATGTCGGGTTTAATCAGCTTCATCTCCATCGTATTCGCGCCTCTGGTGGGCTTGTTGACCGTTTCCACAAACGGCGTGCTCCGCCTGCTCGGCATCGACCCCAACGAAGAGCCGGAGGAGGTCACCGAGGAGGAAATCCGCATGATGGTGGATGTGGGCAGCGAGAAGGGCACCATCGAGGAGAGCGAAAAGGAAATGATCCAGAACGTGTTCGAGTTCGA
>CAYNDC010000175.1:0-708 GCA_964396085.1 uncultured Clostridium sp.
CGACCTTGCGATGCTCGGCATCAGCGGCATTGCCAACGTGCTGTGCTGCATCAAGTTCGCCAAGTATTATGAGCTCACCTCGGATGACGTCGTCGCAACCGTTGCCACCGACAGCGCCGAGATGTACGGCAGCCGCATCGATGAGCTGGACGAGCAGCAGGGCGAGTACAGCCTGCTCACCGCGGCGCGCGACTTCTCCGAGCATCTGCGCGGCGTGCGCACCGATTCGATGATGGAGCTGACCTACGCAGAGCGCAAGCGCGTCCACAACCTCAAGTATTACACCTGGGTGGAGCAGCAGGGCAAGACCTACGACGAGATCAACGCCCAGTGGTATGACCGGGATTATTGGACCGGCATCCATGAGCAGGCGGCCGAGATGGATCGTTTGATCGATGCCTTCAACGCGCGCACCGGCGTGCTGGATCGGATCGAAGAAAACTAAGCGTTCAGTATCACACAAAAAGAGGCCCCTGCATCAGGCGGGGGCCTTTGGCTGTTAAAAAAGGTTTAGGATTGCCAAGGGCGCACCCCTGGGCAGGGAATCGTTTTGAGGACATGTGCGAAAAAACGGATGAAAGCCGTGCGAGGCGCCGAAATATCTTTAAGCAGCTTAAACAGCCCGAGGCTCAGGTCCAAAACCGACGAGGAGATTAAAAACCTAATACATCAATGTGATGACGAGCGTCTTTTTGTTATATTCGAGGC
>CAYNDC010000175.1:718-3690 GCA_964396085.1 uncultured Clostridium sp.
CTCGCCGTAGAGCGCGAACGCTTCTTTGCCGTTTCGCTTAATGCTGTAGAGCGCTTCGTCCGCCTTGCGGTACAATTCGGAAAAACGCTCGTTGGCGCCGCCGGTCGTGAGTACGGCGCCGATGCTAAGCCCGATGTGGACGTGTCCGGCTTCGAGGATGTTGAGTTGTTCGAGGCGCTGACGAAACATGGATAAGGTCGCGTACAACGGCTCCTTGCCCCGGATATTGCGCAAGAGCACCATGAACTCATCCCCGCCCACGCGGCCGGCGATGTCCGTCGCGCGGAAGTGGCGGCGCAGCAGCTGCGCGACTGCCTTGATGACGTTATCACCTTCGGCGTGGCCGTAGGTGTCGTTGATGTGCTTGAGATCGTCCAGGTCGAGGATGAGCAGCGCATGGATATTTTCGGGCTCGTCGCGCAGCACGCGCGAGATGATTTCCTCTGTGACGGCCTTGTTATACAGGCCCGTCATGGGGTCGGTCTGCGCCTGCAGCTCAAGCAGCTCCATTTTACGCTTTTGAGCGTCGATATTGGTGAGCTTGCAGACCACGCGCACCACGCGTTCGGTCTCGTCCATAATGCCGCACATCACCGCAGAGAACCAATGGTAACGGCCGTCCGCGTCGCGCATGCGCAGTTCCCCGGTGGGATTGCGCGTGGGGGCGTCGGCCTGCTTCACAAGCTCAAAGAAAACGGGCCGGTCATCCGGATGCACGCGCGCGCCGTTGAGAAAATACTCATAGCGCGGCCCCTCGCCCGCGAACTGGTCAAAAAGATCATTGGCTTCGATGGTCCCCTTGACATAGTCGACCTCGATGATGATCGCGCCGGAGTCGCGCTCGATGAGGCGGTAGCGCGCCTCGGAGGTCTCCAAGCGAAGCTTCTCCTGCAAGATGCGCGCGTTATCGGCGGCAAGCTCCTGCTTGCGATGCTC
Source organism: uncultured Clostridium sp. (assembly GCA_964396085.1). Classification (GTDB taxonomy): domain Bacteria; phylum Bacillota; class Clostridia; order Christensenellales; family CAG-138; genus Phil1. The sequence goes on from CAYNDC010000175.1 coordinate 1,655, forward strand.
GAAAACCGAAAAGATCAACACATAGCTAAACGCGAGGGATACGCCCATGAGCGCGCCGTACAGGTTCGCCCGCGCCCTGGCATGCTCGTACTGCGGCGCGGCGCCATTGCCCAGCGTCTGCGCAAAGAGGTACTCGGCCTCCTTGCCGGCAAGCCTGTTGAAATATGAGTATGCGAAGGAAATGCAAAGCGCGGTGAAGGCGAGAATGAGCGCCGTCACCCGCAGGAAAACCCCGCTTTTTGAGTAAATGGTCTTGAGGCGGCTTTGCTGCCGCATACAATCACCTCACCCGTTCGTTGTGTGATTATACAATGCGCGGCGCGATAAGACAAGTGACATCCTTGGCTTTTTGCGCAGCGGCCATCGGAACGCGTTGGCCGTGAAGGCCGGGATCAGGGGCGGATCTTGCGCGCGTAGACGCTGTGTTCGGGATCCCCGCCGGGAATGAAGCGCGCTCCAAGCGTTTTTTCATAAAAGCCGCTCGCGTCGTCCACCGCGCCGATGACGGCATATCCGTAACCCGCCTCGCGCATCGCCTCGAGCGTGCGGATCAAAAGCGCGCGGCCAACGCCGCGCCCGCGCCGGCCGGCGGCGACGCCCGTAGGCCCGAAGAACCCTTTTGCCGTCGCATCGTAGCAGGCGAAGCCGATGAGTTTTTCTCCCTCGGTGGCGATAAAGCAACTTTGCGGCTCCCGGTTGAGGGCGTATTCCGTCTCATCCGCCCATTGGCGGCCGAAGTGCAGCCGGACGAATGCGAGGATGCGGCTCCTGTCGCACGAGATCGCGCGCTTGAGCAAAACACCTTGGGGGATTTGGTTTTCCGGCAGCGTTGTCAGGCTGGCCAGCATGTCGCAACCGTTCATCGGGTTTCCTCACAGCATTTTTGGTTATATTATAAATGAAAGGAAGCATAAAAAACAACATGCCACCGTAAAAAAATACCCGACCGATCATCACTGCGCTGTGCCACATTGTCAAAAACAGCGCAGAAACAGCGGCGGTATCAGAAGGGTGATTACATATAATATATATTGACAAAAGGAAAATGTAACGATATACTGCAATCGAGGTAATATCCTCCCATGAAAAAGGCAAAGCGGGCGAAAGTCCGCGACGCAAAGCCACAGGGTCTAAAGGAGGTTACACTCCCATGACAGCCGGTTGCCGTGCACTGTAGGGGCGCCCCGTCTTGGGGGGGTTACGCTCATCTGGATGTCGGGGCGACCGTAAATTCGGCCGCCCTTCCCGTTTCACTGTCTGTACCAAAGAAAGGAGACGCACAAATGATTGTGCTGGTTGCCGTGCTGCTCAGCGTGCTGTTGGGCTTCTCAGCGCTCGCCGTAGACACGAGCGTACTGTATCTGCAGGATGCGCAGTTGCAAACCGCGGTGGACGCCGGGGTGCTCGCAGGCGCATCCGCTTTGCCCAACACAGTGCAGGCTGAAAGCCTGTGCCGCTCGTACATCCTGGAGAACTGCGAGGGGGCGCAGAACATCATCGTCACCTTCGAGGGACAAAACACCGTCATCAACGCCACAGCGCAGGTGACGAGCGACGCGCTTTTCTCGCGCATATTCGGCAACGAGTCGCTCGATGGCGCGGCCAAGGCAAGCGCCGAGAGAACGATGGGGGGCATGGGAGGGCCGTTCCATTACCGGCTGTTTTCGGGCAAGGCAGGCTCTCAAATAACGCTCGGCGGCAAGTTCCTCATCGATGGGGATATCCATTCCAACGGATCGGTTTCCATTTCGCCATCCTCCGGCACCGTGACGGGCGCCGTGGAAGGCTGCACCACGGTTTCCGTCAACCAATGGACCGCGAAGGTCGGCTCGCAGGTGCCGGGCGCTGCGTTTATCGACATGGTGGATTTCAGTTCTGTGGTCGATAATGTGCTGCTGGAGCACTATCCGGTCACGGAACCGGCCTCGACCTACAACTCCCCCTGGTGGTTGCAGAATATCTCGGGGGATATCTATGTCAACGGCAATGTAAGCATCTCCAACCGATGCACGATCACGGGCAACTTATATGTCAAC
>CAYNDC010000176.1:0-3684 GCA_964396085.1 uncultured Clostridium sp.
CAAGAAACCTGACCATGATGACCGACCTGTACCAGCTCACGATGATGTACGGGTATTACCGTTATGGCATGAGCGAAAACGAGGCCGTGTTCGATCTGTTTTTTCGCAACAGCGAAAACAATGCTTACGCGGTAATGGCGGGCACGGAGTCCGTCATCGACTATATCAATAAGCTCCATTTTGCCGAGGAGGACCTTGATTATCTGCGGTCTTTGAACCTCTTTAACGAGGATTTTCTCAACATGCTGCGCACGCTGCGCTTCACGGGGGAAATCCACGGCATGCCCGAGGGCACGGTCGTGTTCCCGTATGAGCCGCTCCTGCGCGTGCGCGCGCCCATCATGCAGGCGCAGCTGATCGAAACGGCGCTGCTCAACCTCGTCAACCATCAAACGCTCATCGCAACCAAGGCGGCACGCGTGGTGTATGCCGCTGGCGGGGACGATGTGATGGAGTTTGGCCTGCGCCGCGCGCAGGGGCCGGACGCCGGCATTTACGGCGCGCGCGCCGCGATGATCGGCGGCTGCACGGCGACGAGCAACGTGCTCACGGGACAGATGTTCCACGTCGGCGTCAAAGGAACCCATGCGCACAGTTGGGTGATGAGCTTCCCCACCGAGTTGGATTCGTTCCGCGCCTATGCGGATATATTCCCGACCTCCTGCCTGCTGCTGGTTGATACCTACGACACGCTGCGTTCGGGTATTCCCAACGCCATCATCGTGTTCGACGAGCTCAAAAAGAAGGGCTACAAGCCCACGGGCATCCGGCTGGATTCGGGCGACCTCGCGTATCTATCTAAAAAAGCGCGGCAGATGCTTGATGATGCCGGCCATACGCAGGCGAAGATCTTCGCCTCGGGCGACCTTGACGAAACCGTCATCCGCGACCTCAAAGCGCAGGGCGCGAAGATCGATGTTTGGGGCGTTGGCACGAGGCTCATCACCTCGCTCGACCGACCGGCCCTTGGCGGGGTGTACAAGCTCTCGGCGGAAATCATCGATGGCGTCGTGTATCCTAAAATCAAAATTTCCGACAACATCGCCAAGATGACAAACCCCGGCTACAAGAAGGTGCTGCGCCTCTACGACCGGCGCAACGGCATGGCGATGGCGGATCTGATCGCCCTAGAGGACGAGTCCATCGATGAAGAAAAGCCGCTGCGCATCTATCATCCGGAGCAGCGCTATAAGACCAAGCTCCTATCCAACTTCTCAGTGCGCGAGATGCTCGTGCCCATCTTCCTCAAGGGCAGGCAGGTCTATGCTCCCCCCGCGATGGAAGAAATTCAAGCCTACGCGAAAAAGGAGCTAGCCACGTTCTGGGAGGAGACCAAGCGCCTCCTCAATCCGCACGAATACATCGTAGACCTTTCAGACGGGCTCTACGCATTGAAGCAGAAGCTGCTTGGCGATTACAGTAAGGCGAATGAAAGCACGGGCGGCAAGTAAGGCAATAGCCTTCGCGCTGGGGCTGGCGTTGTTGGCGCCGGCGCTATCGGGTTGCCTCCAAACGCGGCCAACGCTCGTGCCGGAGAGTACGTTGCCTGTGCCGACTGCCCAGGTTACGGAAACACCGCAAGCGAGCGCAACGCCCACGGCGCCGCCCATCACGCCATCCGCGGCGCCGGCGTACGATCTCAACGGCAAGCACATCTCGGGTGTAACGCATTTTGAGCAATACCTGCTCTTGCGAAACGTTCAGGTGTATGAGCAGGAGGAGGATACGTTTGTGGACGCCATCGTGCGCAACGACTATCCCCAAACCATCGTCTGCGCGGCAGTCGCGGCTTTTTATGATGAAACGGGCGAGCTCGTGGCGCAAGGACGCCTGCAAACGAGGGATGCACAGTATGTGCTCGTTCTTCCCCCCGGAGAGACGACCCTCTTCGCGCAGGTGGATACCGACATGGCGCTCACCGATCTTACGTTTAGCATCCTCTTTGATGAAGAGCTCGGCGTGCAGCCGGAAACGCAGGGTAAGTGATCATCAGCAATAATACCGGAAACTGGTTGTTGCAAAGAATAAAAAAGGCCCCCGCTTGACGTCGCGGGGGTCTGGCTTATTTTGGGTGCATTGTGAGCTTACATTTTATTGTGAAGATCGCGCGTGGGTCTACTCGTAGTTTTCCGCTTGCGAGGTGAAGAGCTTGTAATATAGCCCATCGGTCTTTTTCATGAGCTCCGCGTGCGGTGCGTAATCTACCACGCGCCCGCCGTCAATGACGAGGATGCGCTCGCAGAAGATGGAGCTGGACATACGGTGCGAGATGTAGAGCGCTGTGCCCGCTCCTATGAGGGAGTTGAAATGCTCGTAAATATCCGCCTCGGCGAGGGGGTCGAGCGCGCTCGTCGGCTCATCGAGGATGATGAGTCGCGCGTTTTTATAAAGCGCACGCGCAATGGCGATCTTTTGCCGCTCGCCTCCTGAAAGCTCCACGCCGTTTTCGTCGTAGGCCTTGCCCAGCATCGAGAAGATGCCATCAGGCAATTCCGCCATGCGCTCCTCGAGTCCGGCTTTTCGAAGCGCCTCCCCCGTGCCAATGAGGTCTTCCCCCGCGCCGCGGCAGGTGATGTTCTCGTCGATGGTGAAGGCGAAGAGCCGGTAATCTTGAAACACCGCCGCTACGGCCCTCATCCAGGAGGCATGGTCGTACTCCCACAAATCGAGCCCGTTAATGAGGATTTTGCCGGAATCCGGGCGGTACATCCTGCAAAGGAGTTTAACGAGCGTTGTCTTGCCCGCGCCGTTTAGGCCGACGATGGAAACCTTTTCCCCGCCGCGCACGTCGAAACTGATGTCGGTGAGGACAGGGTTCTGCACGCCGGGGTAGGTGAAGGTGACGTTTTCAAAGCGGATTTCCTCGATCGCGCCCGCGAAGGGCACTCCTCCCATATCCTTCTCCTCAGGCAGGCACATGAACTGCATATAAGGGTCGAGGTAGGCGAGCGCCTGCCACATGCCGATGAGGGCCATGGAAAGCTCCATCACGGTTGAGGTGAAGCCCGTCGCCGCGGAGACGTACATCGAAAACGAACCAAGCGTGATTGCGCCGGCAGCGCCCGGCAAGAGCACCCTGTAGCCCACGAAACCGTAGGCGATGGCCGCCTGCAGGCTGCTCACGCTGTCGATGAGGGCGGAGAACACGCCCATGCGCTGCATGAAGGGCGCAGAGCGCTCGTAGATTTTGAGGTTGTAGTCACTTACGCGACGCGTGAGCATCTCCTCCATGCCGTAGAGGCGCGCGTCCTTTTGCACCTCGCCGTTCGCGCAGAGGGTAACGTAGTAGCCGTACTGCCGGTTGACGGGGATGAGGTCCATCTGGAACGCCCGTTGTTCCTTTTGGATGAAGGCATAACAGAGCACGCCAAGGCAGATGCATACCATAAGAAGCAGCACCAGAAGGGGACTGAGCGTCGCCATGAGCGCGAGCAAAGAGGCGACGCTCACGACGTCCTTTGCGAGTGTCGCCAGGAGGGTTGCCATCTGCTCAAGTACGCTGAATGTGGACATGGCGAACACCGCGCGCTCCTTTAAGTCGAGCTTTTGCGGGTCCTCTAGGCAGGCGTAGGGCACGCGCATGATCTTTTCGGCCATGCGCGCGCGCAGCATTTCGGAAACATAGGCTTTTTTAGAGTCGAGCGGGTATTTAAGGGTGTTGGCGAGCAGCGAAAAAATCCAGTT
>CAYNDC010000177.1:0-3683 GCA_964396085.1 uncultured Clostridium sp.
CGTCACAGAGGAGAGATCGCGCACGGAGATCGACTCCGTACTCGCTGCGCTCGAGGAGGTGTTCCAATGAGCCGTTCATCCTATCCGCTGATCTTTGAGCGCTCCAAACCCGGCAGGGTTGGCTACAGCCTGAGCGCACCGGACGTACCCATGCTCGATTGTTTGCTGCCTGAGGAGTCCGCCGCCCATTCCGCGCTGCCGCTGCCCGAAATCGCCGAGGTGGACGCCGTGCGCCACTACGTCAACCTCTCGCGCCGCAACTTCGGCGTGGACAACGGCTTTTATCCTCTGGGAAGCTGCACGATGAAGTACAACCCCAAGATCAACGAGGAAGTCGTGAAACTCTTTGCCGGCCTGCATCCGCTTGCGGATGAGGACTGCGCGGGGGGTGCGCTCGGACTGATGGCCGAGCTGGAGCGCGCGCTGTGCGCGGTGACGGGGTTTGACAGGTTTACCCTGCAGCCCGCAGCAGGCGCGCACGGAGAGCTGGTGGGGTTGATGATCATCAAAGCCTATCACCAGCTGCGCGAGGATGCGGCGCGCACGGTCATCATCGTGCCGGATGCCGCGCACGGCACCAACCCGGCTTCCGCCGTGATGGCGGGCTTTGAAGCGCGCGAGATCGCCTCTGCGCCGGATGGCGGCATCGACCTTGACGCACTGCGCGCCGCCTGCGGGCCGGACACGGCGGGCCTCATGCTCACCAACCCCTCCACGCTTGGCCTGTTTGAAAAGAACATCGCCGAGGTGGCCCAAATCGTCCACGACGCGGGCGGACTGCTCTATTATGACGGGGCGAACCTCAACGCCATCATGGGCGCGGCGCGCCCGGCGGACATGGGCTTCGACGTCATGCACATCAACTTGCACAAAACCTTCTCCACCCCGCACGGCGGCGGCGGCCCCGGCAGCGGGCCTGTGGGCGTAACGGCCCAGCTCATCCCCTATTTGCCTTACCCGGTCGTCATGGCGCAAGGGCGCGACACGGCGACGTTGGATTTTGACCGGCCGCTCTCCATTGGCCGTGTGATGGGCTTTTACGGCAACTTCGGCATGTTGGCGCGCGCCTACGCCTATATTCTCAGCCTCGGCGGGCCCGGCCTCAAGGAGGCGAGCGAAAACGCCGTGCTTAACGCCAACTATGTGCTCAACGCGCTCAAGGATGTTTACTTCGTGCCGCACGATCGCATTTGCATGCACGAATGCGTCATCGCACCCACGCAGGCCATGCTCGAACGCGGCGTGCATACGCTGGACATCGCCAAGGCTTTGATCGACTACGGCTATCATCCGCCCACGATCTATTTCCCGCTAATCGTACACGAGGCGATCATGATCGAGCCAACCGAAACCGAGAGCCGCGAGACGCTCGACGGCTTCATCGCCGCCATGCGCGAAATCGCGCGCCTCGCCATCGATGAGCCCGAGCGCCTGCGCGCCGCGCCTGTGAGTACGCCCGTAGGCCGACCCGACGAGGTGCAGGCGGCGCGGAAACCCGTGGTGAAGTTTTGCAACTGAAAGCCGATTATTAAAAATATGCGGCGGTTTGCGTTTGGGCGCAAGGCCGTATCGGTAAAACCGAGCAATAAAAGATGGGCGAAAGCGCAAAAAGCCGCTTTCGCCCATCGTTGTTTCGGCTTACATCGCAATGAGCTGTTTGAACATCTCGACCGCGCTCTCGAGCAGCGAATCCGTAAAATCGTAATACGAGGTATGGAACGGAGGCTTATCCTCGCCGCCGCCGATGAAGAACAGCGCGCCCGGCGCCCGCTTGAGGAAGTGGCCAAAGTCCTCCGAGGCGCGGCTGCCGCGCTTCGCCTCATAGGGATAGCCCAACGCCTTTGCCGCGGCGAACACCTTGTTCACGCAGGCTTCGTCGTTGACCGTTTCGGGAAAACAATCCTCATAGCTGATGGTGCAAGCAAGCCCCTCGCGCGCCGCCTGCGCGCGAGCCTCCTCCTCGATGCGCTGTTGAAGCCGGTCCAACTCCGCCTCGCGCTCGGCGCGGATGGTCAAAAGCAGCTCGCCGCTGCTCGCGGCGGTGCCAAAGGCGCGCTCGCCGCAGGCGAGTTGGATGGGCGTGCACAGCACCTCGCCCTGATAGTGCGCGGGGTTTGCGAGCTGAGCAAGCGCCCCCACGATGTTCGCCAGCGCGTAGGCCGGGTTTATGCCCGCCTCGGGGAGGCTCGCATGCGTGGGCGTGCCGGTCATTTTGATGATCATGCCGCGGGAGGCGTAGTTGCTCGTCCCGTAGCAGCATAATACCCGGTTCAGCTCGCAGGGCACGATGTTGTGAAAGGCATATATTTCGTCGATATGGTTTTCCGGCACGAAATCACGTGCGTCCCACGCGCCGTCCCCCGTTTCCTCCGCATGCTGGAAGAGGAGAAACACGTTTTTGCCGACTCGCTTTCCCTCGAGCTCCAGGCCGAGTCCGCACAGCGCCGCAGCGTGGCCGTCGTGGCCGCACTTGTGGGATACGTGTGGAATTTGCGAACGGTAGGGCAGCTCGCACAAATCGTCTATGGGCAGCGCGTCGAAATCCGCGCGCAAGGCGATGTTCCGCAAACCCTCTCCCTCGTGGTGGACGGCGAAGAACCATTTGCTGCATTCGTGCACGGCAAGGCTCGTGTGTTCGCCAAGGAAGCGCATCAGCCGCGCTTTGGTCCACTGCTCATGGTTGGAAAGCTCGGGATGCCTGTGCAGCTCGTGCCGCAGAGCTTCGACCAGCTTGAAGTTGTTTTGATCCACGGGTTCCCTCCCTCTTTCATCTCCACACAGCCATGCGTGCGCCCGAAGGCAGCCGCCGCAGTTTCATATATATGATACTCTTTCGATGCAAGAAATTCCACCGTTGCTTCGGCGGGGTTAAAGCGCATGCGCTCCAAGACCCTCACCGGTTTGAGCCTATGCCTGTGCGCCCCCGCTGAACGCAAAGCGGCCCGCGCACCACCGCGCGGACCGCCTTGCTATGTATTGGAGCTGGCATATGGAAGGCGGTTTAACCCTTTCCGCCCAGGTAGGCGCGTTTGACCTCCTCGCTTTCGAGCAGCTTGCGGCTTGCGCCCGAGAGCGTGATGCGGCCGGTTTCGAGCACATAGGTGCGGTCCGTAATGCGAAGCGCCTTGTTCGCGTTCTGTTCGACGAGCAATATGGTCGTGCCGGCATTGCGCAACTCAGCGATGATCTCAAAAATCTGCTCCACCAGCAGCGGCGCAAGGCCCATGGAAGGTTCATCCATCATCAGGAGTTTGGGCTTGGACATGAGCGCGCGCGCCATGGCGAGCATTTGCTGCTCCCCGCCCGAGAGCGTGCCCGCGAGCTGCTTGCGCCGCTCACACAGGCGCGGGAAGCGCCGGAACACATCCTCAAGCTCCTCCTGCGCGGCCTTGCCGTGGACGTAAGCGCCCATTTCGATGTTTTCCATCACGCTCATGTTGGCGAACACGCGCCGCCCCTCGGGAACGTGCGCGATGCCGCGCCGGACGATGGTGTGCGGCTCGAGCTTGCCGATCTCCTGCCCCATGAACTCGATTTTACCCGTCTTGGGGCGCGTAAGGCCGGACACTGTTTTTAATATGGTGGATTTGCCCGCGCCGTTGGCGCCGATGAGGGAGACGATTTCCCCCTCGTTCACCTCGAAGGAAACGCCCTTGACGGCGCGGATGCGCCCGTAAAACACC
>CAYNDC010000178.1:0-2219 GCA_964396085.1 uncultured Clostridium sp.
TACGCTCACGTTGAGCGCGGTGCTCGTTTCACCCTTGGGTGTGCAAGCTGCGAACAAGCTGAGAGTCATGGCGAGGACCATACAGAGTGCCAATACTTTTTTCATGGATTTTCCTCCTTGTCGATGTGCGGATCAGGCTGAATAGAGATGGGCATGCCTGACCCTATATGCTTACTGTAATACGTAAGCGCATCATAGGCCATGTGAAATCGTCCGCAAATGCAACAAAATCATACGGAGTATACGCCTTTATCCCCCCTGATCCGAGCCGGTATCCGAGAACTCTCGGGTTTGAATGTACATGGGGATGCGAACGGACTGGTCCGGCTGCACATCGAGGGATTTCGCGGGGTCGGCGCCGGTCGCGAATGCGTAGGCGGTATCGAAGATCGCCCCGCCGTGTGTGGGAAGATCCATCACCACCGTGCCTAAAAGCTTGCCTTCCTCCACGGCGGCACGGCCCTTTTCCGTGCCGTCGATGCCCACGATGTTGAAGAAGCTCAGCCCCAGCCGCTCCACGGCATCCGCCGCGCCAAGGGCCATGTCGTCGTTGTTGCAGATGATGAGTTCCACTCTTTCGCCGTAGGTCAAAAGGTAGTTTTCCGTGAGCGCCGCAGCCTGATCGCGGCTCCAGTTCGCAATGCCGCCGTCGAGCTTTTCCATTTGAAAACCCGCCTGCTTGAGCGTTTCCACGGATACTTCGGTGCGAATGATGGCGTCCTGATGCCTGCGCTCACCCTCGAGCATGACGTATTGGATGATGCCATCGCCGTTCGTGTCGATGCTTTCGGGGGAGGCGTGCAGGCGGTCGATCACGATCTGCGCTTCGAGCGTGGCTGACTCGCGTGCGTCGCTGCCTACGTAGAGTATTTTATCCCACTTGAGCATGTCCTCCTGCACGGGCTCGCGGTTGAAAAACACCACAGGGACGTTTGCCTCGCGTGCGCGGTCGATGATGCCGCCCGCATCCGTGCGATCCACGAGGTTCACGCAGAGCACATCGTACCCCAGCGAGAGAAAACGCTCAATCTGCGCGTTCTGCGTGGCCTGGCTTTCATCCGCATCTGCAATGGAGATGTTGACGCGCACGCCTGTGCTCTTTTCAAAGGCCGCGGCGGCCTGCAATAAGCTCTCCATCATGGCGGAGATGAACGTGTCATCCCCCTTATAGACGCTCACGCCGATTTTGATGGCGTCCTTTTGCGGGGCGCTTTTGCACGCCGTAAGCATCAGGCACAGGGAAAGCGCGAGGAGCGCCGCAACAAGGCGCATGCGCGTGGAATGCATGGCTAACACCTCCGTTTTCAGCCGATCGGGAACAGTATGGTGGAAAGGGGCGGCTCGTACATGTTCTCGGCGCGCGCGATGAAAACGCCGAGGGTCTCGTTCGCGGCTCGCTTGCCGTCAATGCGCCCGACAGCCTCAGTCACAGCGAGGTACCCCGCGTCAAACTCGCTCACGATGGCAAGCGCCGTTATGCGGCCGCTTTCGAGCGGACCCAGAAGCGCTGTGTCGTAACCCATGCCGTAAATGAGGGCGCCCTCGCCCGCGGCATCGGCGAGAAAAAGCGCTGCCCCGGGATCGGGCGCGGCGCACACCGTGCCCGCCACGGACGCAAGCGCGTCCTGCTCGCGCACGAGGTCATAGGTAAAGCCCGCCTCATCTAGCGCGAGCAGCAGCGCGCTAAGGCGCTCTCCCCCTTCCCCCTCGGCGACGGTGACGCTGCGAAGCGGTTGTTTTTCCATTTCTGCAACGAGTGCAGCGGAAATCGCGGCGGTGTCATAAGGCACATGGCTTGCCGTTTTTCCGGGTAGGGGCGAGTCCCCCACGAGGACGAGGGGCGCGGCCGGCATGTTCTTCGCCAGCCAGGCGCCCAGCGCCTGGGCGCTTGCGCGGTAAAGGATGACGGCATTTGCGCCGTTGTTGAGCTCGCGCTCGAGCGCGGCAATCTGCGCGGCGGAGGAATACTCCGCGACGCGCACGATATGAAGATCTGCATTGTTCTCAAGCGCCGCACCGGTGAGCCCCTTTTCAAAATTTTCGCTCTCGGCGCTAAGGATCACGGAAACGCCGTACACCTCGACCTCGGGCGTGGCGCGCGTTTGATAAAAATAGAGCGCCGCGACGAACGCAAGGAGCACGAGCGTGCTTAAAAAGATGCGCTTTTCCCTCAACCCCATGCTAGTTCGCCCCCTCTTTCAAATACGGCACGGCGGGCA
>CAYNDC010000178.1:2229-3648 GCA_964396085.1 uncultured Clostridium sp.
GTGGTGCCCACATCAAGCTCGCTTTTGATGATGACGCCATACGCATCGCCCGCATAGAGCTTGATGCGCTCATTCACGTTCTTCAGCCCCACGCCCGAACCCTTGGAGATGGGGAAATACTCCACGAGCAGCCGATCCACGAGGTCCTGCGGCATGCCGATGCCGTTATCGGAAACGTTGATGAAAAGGTCCTTCCCCTCAACGCGCACGTCCACGCGAATTTCGCCGTCGCCATCCATAAAGTCCATGCTGTGATAGATGGCGTTTTCCACGATGGGCTGCACCACGAGCTTGATCACCGCAAGATCGCGCGCCTCGTCGGGCAGGTTGATGGAATAGGTGAATTTATCCTTGTAGCGCATCTGCTGTATGGTGAGGTAGCTGCGCGTGTGCTCGAGCTCGTCCTTGACGGGGATGAAGTTTTTGCCCTTGCTCAGGCTGATGCGGAAAAGCTTCGCGAGCGCCGATACGATGCGCACCGCCTCCTCGGGCTTGTTCTTTTCGATCATCCATACGATGATGTCGAGTGTGTTGTAGAGAAAATGCGGGTTGATCTGCGCTTGCAGGGCGTCAAGTTCGTGGCGCTGCTTCTCCTCGTGCTCGCGCACGATGTCATCGGTGAGCTTGCGCATTTGATCGACCATTTGCTGCACAGAGCGCCCTAAATGCTGCACCTCATAGGAACCGCCGATGTAGATGGTATCCCCCTCGCCGCGTTCGAGCTGCTGCACCGAGGTTTCAAGCTGCTGTATGGGGCGTGTGAGGCGCGTGGAGATGAGGGCGTTGATGAGCATGAGCGCTTCAAAGAACACGAGGAAGATCATCAAAAGGAAAAGTGCGTCGTTGGCCGAATCGATCGTCAACCCCACCTGCGGGATTACGCCCACCACGCGCCAACCCGTATAGCCCGCCGAGCGGATGATGAGCGTGCTTTGGTGCGACCCGTCCTTGACGGTGTGCAGCCCGTCGGGAAGTGCCGCGGCCTCGAGGCTGTTTTCCTCATACCTGCCCGTGGCGATGAGCTGCTGCTTGGGATGGTACAGAATGGTGCCATCGGAGTTCATAAGGTAGATATATCCCTCGTTGACGAGGGAGGCGTTGGAAAAAAGCTCCGAAAGCCCGCTGTATTTGAGCGTAATCAGCAACACGCCCTGCTGCGTGTGCGTGCCGTAGGTGAGCTCCACCGCGCACGAGAGGGGTAAGACGTAGCTGTAACCCCCGCGCGTGCTCACAAACATGTTTTGCACCGTGGGCATTGAAAAATGGAGGTTTTCCGTTTGGTTGAGCGCGCGGCGGAACCACTCGTACTGCGTCACATCAACGCCCTTTTTCAAGGTTGCCGGCGGCGCGAAGGCCAGCGTGCTGCCCGAGGCGTCAAAGAGCACGATGTTCTCGATTACGTTGGTGTTGTTGTCGTAG
>CAYNDC010000179.1:0-3636 GCA_964396085.1 uncultured Clostridium sp.
GGCTCCGTGCTCGATTTGACCGACGCCATGTTTTTGCACACCGTCGCCTGCTGCGGCGGGCTCCTCGAGGAGGAATGCGCTGCGCTTCTTTCGGCCTTCTTTGCGCGAAGCCGGTGATTTTGCGCGCGGCTTTTGCATAGATCTTTTTGGGAAGTGCTTTGTTCACATAACCGATACCGAATCTTCATCCAGCGTTCGCACGCATGTCACATTCCCCTGTTATCATACCATCATTCGGAGGCGGGTGAGCCTCTTCCGCAACATGATACCTTCCTGCAAAGATACCGACTCGAGTGCCCTCGGGCCGGTATCGCCTATTTTTGGCGCGAACCCGCCGGTGGAGCAGCCCGCAAAACCGCCCCCGCTTGAATGCCGCGGGGCTTTTTATGCTGTTTTTTCCCTTGTGCGCGCACACGGATAAACACGCGCTCGTGCTCAGTAAAACCATCAGTACGCGCGGCCTTTGCAGAGCGTTTACAAACGCCTGCCTCTATGGTATGTTTAACCTAGCTTATAAGAAAGAGGCGGAGGCTATGAGGACGGATACGGCAAAGGAATGGGCGCGCGCGCTCGCGTGCGGCGAGCTGGACGGTGAGCTCTCGCGCCTGCGCCCGGGAGAGGCGAACCTTCGTGAGCCCTATCTTTTGGCGCTCGAAACCTTTCAGCGCAGCTTTGGCGCAGACCGGCCGTTGAGCTTTGTGAGCGCACCGGGCAGGACGGAACTTGGCGGCAACCACACCGACCATCAGCACGGACGCGTGCTCGCGGCGGCGGTGAGCCTCGATATGGTCGCGGCGGTCGCGCCCAACGGGGAGAACCGCGTGCGCGTGCGCTCCTTGGGGATGCCCGATGTGGAGGTCGACCTTAGCGACCTTACCCCTCATAAAGAGGAAGAAAACACCTCCGCCGCGCTTGTGCGCGGCATGGCAGCGGGGCTTGCTCCGTTTGGGCAAAAGGCCGGTGGATTTGACGCGGCGGTGGTCTCCTCCATCCCCGTAGGCGCGGGGCTTTCCTCCTCCGCAGCGTATGAGATCCTCATGGGAGAAATTCAAAACGCTCTCTGGTGCGGCGGCGCGTTACTCCCCACGCAAATCGCGCGCGCCGGGCATCTATCTGAAAACGTATATTTTAACAAACCATGCGGCATGATGGACCAAATGGCCTGCGCCGTAGGCGGCGTGGTCGCCATCGACTTTAACGATCCCGACGAGCCGCAGATCGAGCGGATCGCGCTGGACCCGCAAGCGTACGGCTACCGGCTTTTCCTCACGAGCGCGGGCGGCAGCCACGCGGATTTGACCGACGAATACGCCGCCATTCCGCGCGAGATGCGAGCGGTTGCCCGCCTTCTTGGCGTTGACGTGCTGCGCCGGGCAGATGAGCGCGCGCTTTATGAAAACCTGCCCCTCATCCGCCGCGAGGCCGGGGACCGGGCGGTGCTGCGCGCGATGCACTTCTTCGACGAGAACCGCCGCGCCCAAGAGGAGGCAGAAGCGCTGCAAAAGGGAGACTTGCCGCGCTTTGCATCCCTCATGCGCGCGAGCGGCGCCTCGAGCGAGGCGCTCTTGCAAAACATCTACCCTGCAAACAGCGCCACGGAGCGCGGTGTTGCGCTGGCGCTCGCCCTCTCGGCGCGCTTGCTTGAGGGAACCGGCGGCGCGTGGCGCGTGCACGGCGGCGGCTTTGCGGGCACCGTGCAGGCGCTTGTGCCTGAGCATGCGGCAAAAGACTATCAGCATACGATGAACCGGCTATTGAACGATGACGCTGCGTGCCGCGGCGTTGCCATCCGCCCGGTGGGCGGCTATGTGTTAGGAGGGATTTTAGCATGAACGAACGGCTGCTTGTTTTAGGAGGCGCGGGCTATATCGGCTCGCACACGGTCTATGAGCTTGTCGCGCGCGGCTACGATGTGGTCGTGGCGGACAACCTCGAAAAGGGGCACCGCGCTGCGGTACACGACAAGGCGATCTTCCGCAAGGGGGATATCCGCGACGCCGCCTTCCTCGACGCGCTCTTTTCGGAGTTCGCGTTCGATTGCGTCATCCACTTCGCCGCGTATTCGCTCGTCAACGAAAGCGTGCGCGAGCCGCTCAAATACTACGACAACAACGTAAACGGCACGCGCGAGGTGCTCCAGGCCATGCGAAAGCACGGCGTGCAGCGCATCGTATTCTCCTCCTCCGCAGCGGTTTACGGCGAGCCGGAGCGCGTTCCCATCCCGGAGGACGCCCATACGAAGCCCACGAGCCCCTACGGCGCGAGCAAGCTCACGATGGAGCAGATGATGGCATGGTGCGCGCGCGCCTACGGCATGCGATACGCCTCCTTGCGCTACTTCAACGCCTGCGGCGCGCTACCCGGCGGCCAAATCGGCGAGGACCACGCGCCCGAAACGCACCTGATCCCCAACATCCTGCGCGCGGCAGTGAAATCCCCCGAACATGCAGGGGAAGCGCAAACACAGCCCGTGCTTGAAATCTTCGGGGAGGATTACCCCACGAAGGACGGCACCTGCGTGCGCGATTACATCCACGTATGCGACCTCGCGCGCGCGCATGTTCTGGCCGCGCAATACCTCATCAACGGCGGGGAGAGCGATGTGTTCAACCTCGGTAGCGGGGAAGGCTTTACCAACCGCGAGGTCCTCGAGGCGGCAGAGGCGGTCGTCGGCCGTCCTATCCCGCACCGCTATGCACCCCGCCGCGCGGGGGACCCCGCAAAGCTCATCGCATCCAACGAGAAGGCCGCGCGCGTGCTGGGATTTACCCCCGAAATCACCTCCATGCGTGAGATGATCGCCACCGCCTGGGCCTGGCATACTACCCACCACGAGGGCTTTGGGGACTTTTGAGGGTCCCGTTATCCAAATCATGGTTCTTCGCGGCTTTTTCACGACTTTTACCGCGCGCGGGGTGTACAGGCCCGCTTTCGGGTGGTAAAATCGAAACTGCGCATACAGTTTATTTTCACTTTGGAAAGGAGTTCACGCGATGTATCGCATCCTCAAAAAGCGCGTGCTCAGCTCAAACGTCAAGCTGATGGTGATCGACGCGCCCCACATAGCCAAAAAGGCGCTCGCAGGGCAGTTCATCATGCTGCGCATCGATGAGAACGGGGAGCGCATCCCCCTCACCATCGCAGATTACGACCGGGAGAAGGGCACGATAACGATTATCTTCCAAGAGGCCGGAAAGACGACCAAGCACCTGGGCCTTCTCGAGGAGGGTGATTTCCTGGAGGATTTTGTTGGCCCGCTCGGTGTGGCTTCGCATTTTGAAGGCGTGAAGCACGCCGTCGTCATCGGCGGCGGCCTGGGCACGGCCATCGCGTACCCGCAGGCGAAGGCGCTGAGCGAACACGGCGCAAAGGTCGACATGATCGTGGGCTTCCGCAACAAGGACCTCATCATGCTGGAGGAGGAGTTCTCGGCGGCTTCGGACAGGCTCTTCATCACCACGGATGACGGCAGCAACGGCAAAAAAGGCTTCGTTTCCGACGTGCTGCGCGAGCTTCTTGATGCCGGCGAACAATACGATCTCGTTGTGGCCATCGGCCCCGTGATGATGATGAAGGTCGTCGCCGATATGACGCGGCCCTACGGCATCCACACGGTGGTTTCGATGAACTCCATCA
>CAYNDC010000180.1:0-264 GCA_964396085.1 uncultured Clostridium sp.
ATGAGCCTGTGATCATCGCCGGCACGATTTTAATCTCCATTTGCTTCATGATTGTCATGCTCATCGTGGATATCGTTTATGCCTTTATTGATCCGCGTAT
This sequence comes from uncultured Clostridium sp., assembly GCA_964396085.1. Lineage (GTDB taxonomy): Bacteria > Bacillota > Clostridia > Christensenellales > CAG-138 > Phil1. Next base: position 101 of record CAYNDC010000180.1, read on the forward strand.
CCGTGCCAAGTACATGAGAACGAGGGGGTAAGAGTATGGAAAACATGGCAAGCAGCGCCCCTGCGCTCAAAATCGCATACAAGAAGCCGAGCCAGGCCAAGGAGATCTGGCGCCGTTTTAAGAAGAGCAAAGGCGCGCTCATCGGGGGCGCGATGCTCCTGATC
>CAYNDC010000180.1:274-709 GCA_964396085.1 uncultured Clostridium sp.
TTATCGCTGCGATTCTGGTCGGCCCGTTGTTTATCGACCCGAGCCGCGTTTCTACGCAGGATTACAGTGTCATGCTCGGCAAGCCCTCTTGGGAGCATCCCTTCGGGGTGGATGGCTTTGGGCGCGATGTGTTCGCACGCGTCATCTACGGCGGGCGGACTTCCGTTGGCATCGCGGTGCTCGCGACGTTGAGCTCCTGTCTCTTTGGCAGTATTTTAGGCGCCGTCGCGGGGTACTTCGGGGGCAAGGTCGACGAGATCATCATGCGCTCGTTGGATATTTTCATGTCCGTGCCGGATATTCTGTTTACGATGGCCGTGGTGTATGCGCTGGGCGCAACTTTTGTGAACCTGCTTTTCGCGCTGACTCTTGCGTACTTTACAAACTACGTCCGGCTTGTGCGCTCGCAGGTGCTCACGCTCTCCGAGCAGGATT